>JAFRFO010000004.1 GCA_017434295.1 Clostridia bacterium | reverse complement strand
TGTTTAGAATTCATTTTATTTAGCCATACTAAAAAAGGATGGTGAGATAAAATGAATTCTTTTTGGTTAGAAGAAAAAAATAAGCAAGGTGAAAATAAAAAGATAGAATTAGATAATACAGAATCAAAGAAAAAAATAAACCACAAAACTGAGCGAAACAAAATAGACAAAAACTACACAACAAGCGTATGCGTAATAGGAGCAGGATTAACTGGGTTAAGTACAGCATATTATTTAGCTAAAGAAGGAAAAAAAGTAATAGTTGTAGATAAAGATGGAATAGGAGAAAAAGCATCAGGTCATACAACTGCAAAAATAACAATGCATCATGGCTTAATATATGACTATTTACTAAACTCTTATGGTATAGATTATGCTTTAAAATATTATGAATCTAATAAGCATGCAATAGAAAATATAAAGCAAATAATTAAACAGGAAAAAATAAAATGTGATTTAGAAGAACAAGCAAATTATATATATACAACAAAAAAATCAGAAAGAGCAAAAATAGAAAAAGAAGTATCAGCTATAAATGCTTTAGAAGCATATAGCACAGGCAAAAGATATGCAAGTTTAGCAAGTAGTTTGGACCTTCCGTTTAAAACAGAAATTGCAATAAAAACAAGTAAACAAGCACAATTTCATCCTGTAAAGTATATGCTAGGATTAGCAAAAGCAATAGAAAAAAATAATGGAAAAATTTTTACTAATTCATGTGTTAAAAATGTAAAAAAATCAGCTGATGGAAACTATACAGTTGAATTCGATAAATACAAAATAAAAGCAAAATATGTTGTAATTGCAACACATTATCCTTTTATAAATTTTCCGGGATTATATTTTTCTAAGATGTATCAGGCAACCTCTTATGCAATTGCAATTGAAACAAAAGAAAAGCTATTTGATGGAATGTATTTAAATGCTTCTGAGCCAGTACTATCATTTAGAACTATAAAAGATGGAGACAAAAGGCTTTTAATGATAGGTGGAGGAAATCATAAAACTGGTTTTGATCCGCAAAGTAATGCAAATTTTGGTTATGATTATTTAGAAAAAGAAGCAAAAAAACTATATCCAGATTGTAAAATACTATATAAATGGAACACAAGAGATTGCATCACACTTGATAAAATACCATATATTGGTGAATTTTCAAAACTAATGCCAAATGTATATGTTGCAACAGGCTATAACAAATGGGGGATGACAACATCAAATGTAGCTGCAAATATAATAAAAGACAGTATTTTACAAAATAAAAATGAATATGCATCAGTTTATAATTCAACAAGAATAAATCCAATCAAAAATAGAAAAGAAGTAAAAAATATGGTAAGTCAAGTAGTTAAATCTTTTGTAACAAATAGAATAAAAATTCCGGAAGAAGAAATTTCTGCTATTGAAGAAAATAATGGCGGAATTATTAAAATAGACGGACAAAATATTGGGATATACAAAGATGAAAAAGGAAATATATATGCAGTGAATCCAACATGTACTCATTTAGGTTGCCTGTTAACATGGAATAATTTAGATAAAACTTGGGATTGCCCTTGTCATGGTTCACGTTTTGATTACACAGGTAAAAATTTATATGATCCAGCTTTTAAAGATTTGGTAAAATATAGAATAGAATAAGCTAATTTGCTTTACAATTAGCTTATTTTATGATATATTTTTAATATTAGAAAAGGAGAAATGCCTATGTTAAAATTAGTAGATATTAAAAAAGAATACATAACAGGCGACAATAAAGTAGAAGCTCTAAAAGGAATAAATATTGAATTTAGAAAAAGTGAATTTGTGTCAATATTAGGGCAAAGTGGATGTGGAAAAACTACATTATTGAATATAATTGGAGGATTAGATAGATACACAACAGGTGATTTAATTATAAATGGGAAATCAACCAAGAAATTTAAAAACAAAGATTGGGATGCATACAGAAATTACTCTATAGGCTTTGTATTCCAAAGTTATAATTTAATACCTCATCAAACAGTATTATCTAATGTGGAGTTAGCTTTAACAATATCTGGAGTATCTAAAAAAGAAAGAAAACAAAGGGCAATAAAAGCATTAGAAGATGTTGGATTAAAAGAACAAATACATAAAAAGCCAAATCAATTATCTGGTGGACAAATGCAAAGAGTTGCAATAGCAAGAGCATTAGTAAATAACCCAGATATAATACTTGCAGATGAGCCAACAGGTGCATTAGATACACAAACAAGTAAACAAGTAATGGAAATATTAAAAGAGATTTCAAAGGATAAGCTAATTGTAATGGTTACACACAACCCAGAATTAGCAGAAAAATACTCAACAAGAGTTGTAAAAATATTAGATGGATTAATTACAGATGATTCAAATCCATTTGATAGTAGTAAAGAAAAAGAAGAAGTAGAAGCAAAAAATGGTAGAACTTCCATGAAATTCTTAACAGCATTACATTTAAGTTTAAATAACTTAATGACTAAAAAAGGAAGAACGCTTTTAACAGCATTTGGTGGAAGTATAGGTATTATTGGTATAGCTCTAATACTTGCTATTTCAACAGGTGTACAAAACTATATAAACAAAGTTGAAGAAGATACTTTATCATCATATCCATTAATGATACAAAAATCATCAGTAGATATTGCTTCAATGATGGAAGTAATGATGGGAAGCATGGATGCTGATACATCAAATCAAGAAGAAGGCAAAATTTACTCTTCAAATATTATGGATCAAATGCTAACTACGCTTTCAAATAAAAGAGAAAACAACAACTTGGAAGAATTAAAAAAATATTTAGCTGATGAAAATAATGACATTACAAAATATAGCAATGCAATTCAATACACTTATGATTTAAAGATTAATTTATATAATCCAGATACAGAAAATGAAATTATAAGAGTAAATCCAAGCTCAGTGCTTAATTCAATAGGATTAGGCGAAACAATGGAAGCTAGTAATAATTCTGGAATAATGGATATAATGGGAAGCTCAATGACATCTATGTCAAATACTGATATTTGGAAAGAATTACTTGATAACCAAGAATTATTAAAATCTCAAAATGATTTATTAGCAGGAAAATGGCCAGAAGCATATAACGAAGTAGTAATAATGGTGGATAAAGACAATCAAATAAGTGATTATGCTTTATATTCTTTAGGATTAAAGAGTCCAAAAGAAGTAAAGGATAAATGGAAAGCTATAGAAAATCAAGAAAAAACTGAAGAATCAGAACAAACAAGCTATACTTATGATGATTTGTTAAATCTAAAATATAAACTAATATTAAACTCAGATTATTACGCAAAAGAAAATGGTTTATGGATTGATAAAACAGATGATGATGACTACATGAGAGCAAAAATAAATGATGCAGAAGAGATAAAAGTTGTAGGAATTATTAGACCTAATAATGAAACTGTTGTAAAAACAACAACTGGTGGAGTAGGCTATACGAGTGCATTAAAAGAATATGTAATAAAAAAATGTAATGAAGCAGAAATTGTAAAAGAACAAATTGAAGCTCAAGATAAAAATGTATTTTCAGGATTAGATTTCCCAAAAGATACAGACGAAAAATTTGATTATAATGCATTATCTCAAGAACAAAGAATGGCTTTAATGAACTTAAATACAGAACAAATTGCCAAAATGATGGAAGCATATACTAATAATAAAAATGCAACTTTTGAGAAAAACATGAAAAAGCTAGGAGCAATCGATTTGGACGATCCATCAGGAATATATATTTATCCAAAAGATTTTGTATCAAAGGATAAAATAGCAAATGCAATTGAAGATTACAATAAAAAACAAAAAGATAATGGAAAAGAAGAAAACGTAATAAACTACTCAGATGTAGTTGGTGTTATGATGAAATCTGTAACACAAATTGTAAATACAATTAGTTATGTATTAATTGCATTTGTTGCAATATCATTAGTTGTATCATCAATAATGATAGGAATTATAACATATATTTCTGTATTAGAAAGAACAAAGGAAATCGGTATATTAAGAGCTATTGGTGCATCTAAAAAAGATATATCAAGAGTATTTAATGCAGAAACATTTATTGTAGGATTAATATCTGGATTAATAGGAATTGGTATTACAATATTATTAACAATACCTATAAATGCAGTAATATATGCGATTACAGGCGTATCTGTACATGCAATGGTGCCATTTGGCGCAGGAGTAGCTTTAGTAGCAATAAGCATGATACTAACAATAATTGCAGGATTAATTCCAGCAAAAATGGCAAGCAAAAAGGATCCGGTTATAGCTTTGAGAACCGAATAATTAAAAAAGTTTGTTCTAAGTAAGATAATTAGTTGATAATTATCTTACTTTTTGCTATAATAGTATTGTTAATATACAAATGAATTATATAAAAAAACAGAAAAAATGGAGGTAAATTAAATTGGGATTTTTTGATAAATTAAAAAGCGGACTAATCAAAACAAAGCAAAGCTTTGATGAAAAAATAAATAATGTATTTAGTACATTTAGAAAAGTAGATGAAGACTTTTTAGATGAATTAGAAGAAGCATTAATAATGTCAGATATAGGAATGGAAACATCAGTAAATATTATATCAAGTTTAAGAGATAGAATTAAAAAAGAAAAGATAGAAGAACCGGAAGAAGTAAAAAAAGCTTTAAGAGAAGAAATGAAAAAAATATTAGATGTTTCTGATATTAGTTTACACTTAAATACAAAACCTTCTGTAATATTAGTTGTTGGAGTAAATGGTGTTGGAAAAACAACTTCTATTGGTAAAATAGCAAATAATTTAGTAAAACAAGGTAAAAAGGTTGTAGTAGCCGCTGCAGACACATTTAGAGCAGCAGCGGTTGAACAATTAGAAATTTGGGCAAAGCGTTCAAATTCTAGCATTGTAAAAAGAGAAGAAGGAGTTGACCCAGCATCAGTTGTATTTGATGCAATAAAAACAGCTAAAAATACAGATGCAGATGTTTTAATAGTTGATACAGCAGGAAGGCTTCATAATAAAAAATACTTAATGGATGAGTTAAATAAAATTCAAAAAGTTATAAACAAAGAAATGCCAGAAGCTGACAAAGAAGTTTTACTTGTAATTGATGGAACAACGGGACAAAATGCAATAGCACAAGTAAAGGCTTTTAAAGAAGAGGCAGACATAACAGGATTAGTTTTAACTAAATTAGATGGAACAGCAAAAGGTGGAGTAGTAATAGGAATAGTTGAAGAAAACAAAATCCCAGTAAAATTTATAGGAGTTGGTGAACAAATAGATGATATGGAAGTGTTCAACTCACAGGATTTTGTAGAAGCTATAATATAAGTATTTAGAAAGGATATAGTAATGGAAGAAGAAATAAATGTAAAAAAATCTGTTGAAGAAAATCAAAAGATAAAACCTAAAAAAAGCAAACTAAGAATGGTAATTGTTTTAGTATTTATTGCGATTTTTTTAATTATTGCATTTATAGCTATTAGAAGTAACTATCTTGAATATAAAGAATTAGGTGAAAACTATAAAAGTGTATTTTTTACAAACTTAAGATACAGATTAATAACTACTTTAAGTTGTTTTGCTATTTTATATATAATAATGTATTTTACAAACAGAGGAATAAAAAAAGGATTAAAACCTTTTTTTGATGAAGAAAAAAAAGAATTACCAAAACTTCCTAATAAGTCTATTTCATTAATATTCGCTACTATTTCGAGTGCGATAATAGGAACAGCATTAATGGAGAAAATCCTATTATTTGCTGGTAATACTTCATTTGGAACTACTGACCCAATATTTGGTTTAGATATAGGTTATTATATGTTTCAAAGACCATTAATACAAGCTCTAATATTGTACATTATTGCTATACTAGTAGTTTTGATAATTTATTCAATCATATATCATATTATTACATTTAATTACTATTTTAATGGCGTGGATAAATCTATGTTAAAAAATAGTATTGGAATAAAAAAGATATACAGAAATATAAAACTTGTAGCACTTTGTTTTGGTTTATTTACAATAGTAAACACGCAAAATATCATATTTGAAAAGATGATTACAATTGATGGAAACATTGATATTATTGGAGCTGGATTTACTCAAAGTAAAATAAAACTATGGGGATATGTAGTATTTGCATTAGTTATAGTAATAAGTATTTTTAAAGCAACCAAAAACTTTAAAGATGGTAAGAATAGAAGAATACTATATAATTTAATATCTATTCCGGCATATCTTGTTGTTTTATTTATAGTAGTAGCAAGTTTTGATGGCATTTTTGTTGGTTCAAGCAGATTAGAAAAAGAGAAGGATTATTTACAAGATAATATAAATAATACAAAACAAGCTTATAACATAAATATTGATGAGGAAAATCTTAATTTTTCTGGAACTATAACAAGTGAGGAAGCTACAACAAATGCAAATACTATAAATAATACAGTAATAATTAATAAAGAAAATCTATTAAAGTCTTTACAAGATAGCCAAACAGAAAAAGGTCATTATAAATACGAAAAAGCTAGTATTGCTAAATATACAATTGATGGTGAAGATAAAATCGTATATATTGCACCTAGGTTATTAACTAATAAAGAAAAAACATATAACAATAAAACTTATGAATATACTCATACACAAGGAATAATTGTAGCAGATGCAACAGAAACAACAGAAAATGGAAATATAAAATATATTCAAAAATCAATTAATGGGCAAGATGAGGTAATCAAAATTACAGAACCAAGAATGTATTATGGTTTAGACTCAAATAATATGGTTGCAATTAATGTAAAGGGTATGAAAGAATATGATTACACAGATGAAAACGGAAATGATGTTACAAGTGCCTATACAGGGAATTCTGGATTGCAATTAGGCTTTTTAGATAAAATAATACTTGGAATACAAAATGGAAATATAAACATTGCGTTTTCAAGTGATGTAGATGAAAATAGTAAAATTATATTAAATAGAAATGTTATAGAAAGAGCTAAAAAAGCTTTACCATATTTAATATATGACGAAAATCCATATGCTGTAATAAATGATGAAGGAAGAATTATTTGGGTATTAGATGGTTACACAAAATCAAATCAATATCCATATTCTGAATACTTATCAATTGAACATGATAATATAAGAGAAAAAATAAATTATATTAGAAATTCTGTAAAAGTTATAATTGATAGTTATACTGGAGAAATGACTTTCTATATTACAGATAGAACTGATCCAATTGCAATGGCTTATGAAAAGATTTATCCATCATTATTTAAAAATAAAGATGAAAAAATACCAGAAGATATTGCAAAACACTTCATTTATCCACAATTTTTATATAATGTACAAGCCCAAGCATTAGAGGTATATCATAATGTTAAACCAGATGTTTTATATAGAGAAGATGATTTATGGGAAACTGCGAAATTCAATAATTCTAATGTCTCTAAAGCAACTGGAACAAAAATGGATAGTTATTATACTATGGTTAAAACAGTAAAAAATGAAGCAGAATTAGGATTAGTACAAATATATAATCCAAAAGAAAAGCAAAATTTAATTTCTTACTTAATAGGAACAGTAGAAAATGGTCAAAATAATTTAAAATTATATAAATTTTCACAAGACAGCAACTGTGTTGGTCCAATGCAGTTAGCTAAACAAATAGAAGAAGATGATGCAATTTCTGCAGAATTAGAAGCATTAAATGTTTCTGGAACTAGAGTTACAAAACAAATGATAATAGTTCCAATTGAAAATACATTATTATATGTTGAGCCTATTTATCAAACATGGCTAAATGAAGAAAACAACTTGCCTCAATTGAAGAAAGTAATTGTATCATCTGGTAACAAAGTAGCAATAGGAAATAATTTAACACAAGCACTTCAAAATCTATTATCAAAAAATGCAGTTGCAATTGAAATAGAAAACACAGAGGATATTGAAGGATTGATTGAAGCAATTATAAAAGCAAATAAAAATTTGAAACAGTCAAATAGTAATGGAAACTGGGAATTAATGGGAAAAGACATTGAAAAATTACAAACTTTGATTAATACTCTAGAAGAAACTAAAATTAAAAAAGAGAAAAAGGACAGTACCAATGTAGAAGTTCCAGAAGCTACAGAAACTACAGAAGCTCAAACAGAAGTAAACTTACAATTACAAATGCAAACACAATAAATTTATAAAATCAATTTGAATAGATAAATTGAATAAAAAATGATAAAAAGTCCACCATAAAATAAAGGTGGATTTTTTAATGTATATAAGAAAAAAAGATTATAATTTATTAAATAAAAGTATAAATAAATTAGCAAAAACTTTACAAAAAGGAAATATAAATGAATTGATTTATATTCTTGGTAATAAAAAGGAAATAATAAAACGTAATTTTATTGCAGGAATTTTTAGGGGAATAGGAATTGGTATTGGAGTTACTATAATTACTGCAATAATTATTTCTATATTACAAAACATAGTAAAACTAAACATCCCAATTATTGGGGAATATGTTTCAGACATAGTAGAAATTGTACAAAAAACAAGATAAAAACGGTTTTTTAAAAAAATTTCTTTTTTTGTATTGACAAATTTTGTATAACATATTATAATTACTATTGTCGTTAAGACAAGACCAGTTCATAAATGCAGATGTGGCGGAACTGGTAGACGCACAGGACTTAAAATCCTGCGGTTGAATAAACCGTGCCGGTTCGATTCCGGCCATCTGCACCAATAACGTATCTGTTCGAACTAACAGATGATATGAAAATCAATCAGAAATGGTTGTTTTTTTTATTGAAAAAAATCATCAAAGAAAAGATAGTGTTTAGAATGCAGATAATTAAAGAAGATTTTCGATTTGAAGAAAGGTTAAAACAAGGAGGATTATAGAATAATGCCTAAATTTACTTGACACATACAATTCCGAAAAACATTTATAAAAAATATTGTAAAATAAAAGTGAATGTGATAATATATAATTGCAAAAGGTATTACAAAAGGAAAGGGGGTGAATAATGTGGAAGAAAAGAAAATTACAAAAATAAGTTTATCAACTTTTTTCTTGATTATTGCGATTATTGTTATTGGTGTTATGGGGTATTTTGTTTATAAATTAAATGATGATAAAACAAAAGCAACAGAAGAATTAAACGAATTAAAAAATCAAATAAATAATTTACAAAGCACTATTAACAATTTGAATACAGAAGAAAAAAATTCAACTAGCATTACAACTAATACTACAAATAAGAATACTAATCAATCTTCAGCAAACATTAATACCGATGAAATTGGAAAAGAAATAAAAGAAAAATTGTCTGATACAAAAGGCAATGAATTATATAAAAAAGCTATATTTTCAAAACCTTTTCTATCATTACTAATAGAATATAAAGATACAATAAAAGATATTAAGTTTTCTGATGAAGAAATATTATTATTACTTTATGAAATAGATGGAGTGAAAGAAAAAAGTAAGTTATTTACTGATGTAGACACTGCAGGTGGATTTTACGCTGAAGCAGATATTAATGGTGTTCAAAAATTAGCAGAAAAATATTTTGGAAGAAAGTTAGAAATAAACAATCTAAAGGGAATAAATGGTAATAAAGTAAAAGTTCAAATACCATCAGGATTTGGGATAATTGTAGATAAATTTGTTGCAGGTTATAAAATGGATAATGGAGATTATTTTTTAACGTTTGAACAAATAGATGAAGAATCATCAGGAAGTTTAACATATGGATTATTTATACAATATGATGAAGCAGCTGATTCAATATTATATAAAGGATTTACAAGTGATATTATTTCTTATGTAGGTATATTTAATAGCAATAAAAATAACTAGATATAATTATGGAGTAATAACAAAAATTTATCACTCCATTTCTTCATATTCTAAATCTTCTTCATGTTCAATATCAAGGAATTCAAGAAATTGAATTAACCTTGATATTTTTTTGCATTAATGAAAAAAGTATAACAAGATTATTTTTATAAAACTTAACCGTTATTTTATAAACTAATAATAGTTTTTTGTAAAAAACATTACTATAAAACGACAAAATCCGATAAAATAGAACAAGCAAAAGTTTAAAAAATAGCATTTAATTCTAGAAAATAAATAAAGGATATGTTATTAATTAATATAGCATATTATAAGAGGTAATGTTGTAATGTTAGTAAAAGAAGTTAAAAGAAGCGGAAAAATAGGAAGAAATTTACTAAAAGATAAAAGTCCAGAAGAGATAATTGAATTGATAATAGAAAAGCCATTACAAAAGGCTTGTAAAACATGTGTTAAGAAGAATATTGAAACTGTTATGAGTAGTGCAAACTGTAAAAATGTATTAAAGCCAAATGAACAAAGAATAGATAGAAAAGATGTAGTAGAAAAGGCAAAAACAAAATTATTCCAAAACTTTAATGTTGCTGGAAAAGGTTATGCCTGGATAATGATTAATTATAATACATTATCTGATGAAAATAAAAAAAAATTATTTGAATTAGAAGAAAAGTATGGTGAAGACTGTATATGGTTTGTAAAATCAAGTTATAATGAATTCAAAAATGCAATAAGAAAATTTTTTAGATTAAATCCTTTAGTAGAAACATTTGACGATACATATGCTGATAAGTTTAAACAAAAACAATTACTAATTGTTTATAATAATAGATATCCTAGAAGAAGTGTTTTTATAAGAATGCCTATCAATGAAACAACTACAATAGATAATGTTGAAACATATTTTGATGAGATTTTGTCGAATTTGAAAGTGCAATAAGAATTACCATTGCAAAAAACGGTCAATTAAAACCCGGAACCAATTGACCAGAATCGGTCAATTTAAACCCGGAACCAATTGACCGGAAAAGCGGTCAATTTAAACCCGGAACCAATTGACAGAATTGACTTATTTGAAAGTTACAATATTGTTACAATTATGTAACAAAAATGTAATAAAACTCAAAAACATTTATATTTCAACAATAAAAAATAAAAAAATAAAAACTGTTGCAATTGCAACAGTTTTTTTACATTTTAAATATATAATAAGTTCAAGTAAAACAAAAAAATAAATAAGCATAATTAAAGAATAAAAAATCTTTAAGTGCTTGCAAAACGTACAATTTAACTGATACGTGTAAAATATTTAAGAGAGGATGGTTTAAAAAATGGAAATGAAAATAATCAAAAGAGATGGAACAATTGTTGACTTTGATGAAAACAAAATTAAAGTTGCAATAGGAAAAGCAAATAATGAAGTAAGAGGAAGAGAAAAAGTTAATAAAGAACAAATACAAGAAATTGTAGATTATATAAAAGATTTAGGAAAAAAGAGAATTCTAGTAGAAGATGTTCAAGATATAATTGAAGAAAAATTAATGGAATTTGATAAATATCAATTAGCTAAAAAATATATTACATACAGATATACAAGAGAATTGGTTAGAAAAGCAAATACAACAGATCAATCAATAAAAGAGTTAATTGATGGAGAAAGCGAATATTGGAATACAGAAAATTCTAACAAAAACGCAAGAGTAGTAACAACACAAAGAGATTATTTAGCTGGAATAACAAGTACTGATATAACTAGAAGATTCTTACTTCCAGAAGACATAGTAAAAGCACATGATGAAGGAATAATCCATTTCCACGATGCAGATTATTTTGCACAAAATGCCCTACATAACTGCGATTTAATAAATCTAGAAGATATGCTTCAAAATGGAACAAATATAAATGGTGTTATGATAGAAAAACCACATAAATTCCTAACAGCAATGACAATTGCAACACAAATTATTACAGCAGTAACATCTTCTCAATATGGTGGAGCAACAGTTACAATGACACACTTAGCTCCATTTGCAAGATACAGTTATGAAAAATACTTAGAAAAATACAAAGAAAGAGGCTTAAGTGAAGCACAATGTGTAAAATTTGCTAAAGAAGATTTAAAGAAAGAAATTCAAGACGGTGTTCAAACATTCCAATATCAAATAAATTCCATGACAACAACAAATGGTCAATCTCCATTCTTAAGCGTTTGCTTATATTTAGGAGAAACAAAAGAATATAAAGAAGAATTAGCAATGATAATAGAAGAAATCTTAAACCAAAGAATTCTTGGAATGAAAAACGAAAAAGGTGTTTACATTACACCAGCATTCCCAAAACTTCTATATGTACTAGAAGAAGATAACATTCATAAAGACAGCAAATACTGGTATTTAACAGAACTTGCAGCAAAATGTACAGCAAAAAGAATGGTACCAGACTACATTTCAGAAAAAGTTATGTTACAATTAAAGAAAAATGAATTTGGTGAAGGAGAATGCTATCCATGTATGGGATGTAGATCATTCTTAACACCAGATAGAAACATATCTAGAGGAAATGTTGCAAAAGCTAAAAATTATGTTGAAGGAAAAGGTAAATACTATGGAAGATTTAACCAAGGTGTTGTAACAATCAACTTAGTAGATGTAGCATTATCATCTGGTCAAGATATGGATAAATTCTGGCAAATATTTGAAGATAGATTAGAGTTATGCCATAGAGCATTACAAGCAAGACATGAAAGATTAAGCAAAGCAACATCAGATGTAGCACCAATTTTATGGCAATATGGAGCTCTTGCAAGATTAGACAAAGGTGAATCAATCCACGACTTACTACATGGTGGATATTCAACAATATCTTTAGGCTATGCAGGATTATATGAATGTGTTAAATATATGACAGGAGATAGCCATACTGATAATGGTAAAGGAAAAGAATTCGGTTTAGCAGTAATGCAAAAAATGAATGATAAATGTAAAGAGTGGAAAGAAGCAGAAGACATAGACTACAGCGTATATGGAACACCAATAGAATCAACAACATATAAATTTGCAAAATGCTTAAAGAAGAGATTTGGAACTGTAGAAGGAATAACAGACAGAAACTATATTACAAACTCATACCATGTTCCAGTTTTTGAGGAAATAGATGCATTCACAAAATTAAAACTAGAAAGTGAATTCCAAAGGTTAAGCCCTGGTGGAGCAATTTCATATATAGAAACACCAAATTTACAAAACAACTTAGATGTAGTAATTCAAATGATAGAATTCATTTATGATAATATAATGTATGCAGAATTAAACACAAAATCAGACTATTGCCAAGAATGTGGATATGATGGTGAAATTTTAATAGACGACAACCTAGAATGGTATTGCCCAAACTGTGGAAACAGAAATCATGATACATTAAATGTAGCAAGAAGAACTTGTGGCTATATTGGAAGCAATTTCTGGAACAAAGGAAGAACTCAAGAAATTAAGGAAAGAGTATTACATATTGATAATAAGGATGATGAATAATGAAATATAATAAAATTAGAAAAATGGATATAGCCGATGGACCAGGAGTAAGAGTTTCAATATTTTTCCAAGGATGTGAATTTCATTGTAAAAACTGTTTCAACCCAGAAACATGGGATTTTGATGGAGGAAAGGAATTTACAGATGAAACAATTGAAAGAGTGCTAGAATTATGTGATAACGAAAATATATCTGGTCTTTCAATATTAGGCGGAGAACCAATGCATCCTTGTAATATTGAAGGAACAACAAAACTTGCAAAAGCATTTAAACAAAAATTTCCAAATAAAACATTGTGGGCATGGTCAGGCTTCTTATTTGATAAATGGGTAAAAGATAAAGAAGTTGCGAAATATCTAGACGTTATAGTTGATGGACAATACATTGATGAAAAAAGAAACCCAACTTTAAAATGGAAGGGATCAGAAAACCAAAGAGTAATTGATGTACAAAAGTCTTTAAAAGAAGGAAAAGTTGTGTTGTTTGAAGAATAATAAGAAAATCGTCCATTCAAGGTGAAGTGGACGATTTTTTTACAATTGTTTAAAAAGATTATCATAATAAAACGTCCCAAATCTTCACAACAAAATACCCCAGAATTTCACAATAAAATATCCTAAAATTTCACAATAAGTAAACTTAAGTTAATAAATGAGGGGATGTTTAAAATATTAAAAAAGTTCAAAAAAGATAAAAAAAGAATAAAACCAGTTGACATTGTATATACTTTGTAATATAATATATATTATAAGGAAGGAGTGATTTAGTGTGAAAAATAAAAAGTTAAAAAAGAGCATGATTAATAACAGTAGCGATTAAAAATTTTAAAAACAGGCTACTGTTTGAAAATAAATGTTAAATTAAATATTTTAATGAGGTTTAAATTGCATAAATAACATCATCTT
>JAFRFO010000036.1 GCA_017434295.1 Clostridia bacterium | reverse complement strand
TTTAAGGACAGAATGCAAGAATTTGCAATTAGAGTTGAGATATTAAATAGATTTAAATCTAAAAAATATCAAGATGAAGTTGTAAAAAAACTTAAATTAGGTGAAGTTGATGTTGTAATTGGTACACATAGGTTGCTTAGTAAAGATGTTGAGTTCAAAGATTTAGGCCTTTTAATAATAGATGAAGAGCATAGATTTGGCGTAAAAGACAAAGAAAAGATTAAGCAGTATAAAACAAATGTAGATGTTTTAACAATGACTGCTACTCCAATACCTAGAACAATGCACATGTCAATTGTAGGTGTTAGAGATATGTCTGTAATTTATGACCCACCACAAAATAGAAAACCAGTTCAAACTTATGTGCTTGAATATGATGAAGAAATAATAAGAGAAGCAATAACAAAAGAGTTAGAACGTGATGGTCAAGTATTTTATATATTTAATAATGTGGAAGGAATAGAAAGAAAAGCTGCATCAATTGAAAGACTTGTTCCAGAAGCAAGAGTTGCATTTGCACATGGTCAAATGACAGGAGCTAAAATAGAAGATATAATGAAAGACTTTATTGAGAAAAATACAAATGTATTAGTTTGTACAACAATTTTAGAGTCTGGAATTGATATACCAAATGCAAATACAATAATTGTAGAAAATGCAGATAGAATGGGCTTGGCACAACTTTATCAAATAAGAGGTAGAGTTGGTAGAAGTAATAGACAGGCATATAGTTATATAACTTACAAAAAAGATAAAATGCTTTCTGAAGTTGCAGATAAAAGGTTAAAAGCTATAAAAGAATTTACAGAATTTGGCTCTGGATTTAAAATAGCAATGCGTGATTTAGAAATAAGAGGAGCAGGAAGTTTACTTGGTGAAATACAATCAGGACACCTAGAGCAAGTAGGATATGAAACTTATTGTACATTGCTTGATGAAGTAATTAAGGAATCAAAAGGAATTAAAGTAGAAGAAACACCTGATGTTCAAATTGATTTAAATGTTACAAGTTATATACCAGATGAATATATTGAAAACTCAAGTCAAAAAATTGAGATTTATCAAAATATTGCATTATGTAATAATGAACAAGATATTCAAGACGTAATAGATGAAATAATTGATAGATATGGCAATATGCCAAAAGAATTAGAAAACTTACTTTCAATTGCTAGAATAAAATACTTAGCAAAAGCACAAAAAATATCTAAAATTGCAAGTAAAGGTACATCTGTAGTGTTTACTTTTGAGACAAATGGAGATAATATAGATATACCAGGTTTAGTTAAAAAATATGGAAATAGAATTAAGTTTTCAGCAGGAATTAAACCAATGGTAACATTAAAAATTCCTGTTTTTGGGGACACTTTCCAAAAACAGGAAAACGAAAAAATTATTTTGAAAGAAGTAACTGAGTTTTTGAAATAATTGCCATCTGGATCGGGTTCATTTTGCAATATTTATTAATAAAAAAGGAGAATTTAAATGCAAAAAATAACTAGTAAAGATAATGAATTTATCAAACATGTTAAAAAGTTAAAAGATAAGAAATTTAGAGATTTAAATAATGAATTTGTTATTGAAGGAATTAAGCTAATTAAAGAAGCGATTCAAGAAAATGCTGATATTAAGCATATTATTATTTGTGAAGATTGTAAAGAAACAGAAAGTATTTCTAAAGAATTAACATACACAATTGCAAAATATGATTGTGTTTATGTTTCAAAACCTGTTTTTAGCTCTATAACAGAAGTTACAAACCCACAAGGAATTCTTGCAGTAGTTGGGAAAAATGTTTGTATAGCTCAAAACAAATTAGATATCATTAATAATTCTATAGATGAAAAACAAGATAAAAAGTCAAAAAATAATATTGATAAAGAGATTGATTATTCACAAGATATTATAGTTGCTTTAGATGATTTACAAGACCCAGGAAATTTAGGAACTATTTTAAGAACTGTTGATAGTATTGGACTTACTCAAATATTAGTTTCTAAAGGCACAGCTGATTGCTATAATCCTAAAGTTGTACGTTCTACAATGGGAGCAATTTTTAGAGTAAAAATTATTGAATGTGAGAATTTATTAGATACATTAAAACAAGTAAAAAAGCATCATTTTAAAGTAATGGTTACATCACTTCAAACAGATAATTCTATTTATGATGTTGATTATAAAAAGAAAGTAATTGTTGTTGGAAATGAAGCAAATGGTGTAGAAAGAGAAATTCAAGATTTTGCAGATGAAAAGGTTAAAATACCTATGCTTGGTAAAACAGAAAGTTTAAATGCTTCTGTTGCGACAGGGATTGTATTGTATGAATATGTTAGACGTGTGTTTAAAAAATAATTGGCAAATTTCGTTGTTGAACTGCATTCGATAATCCTCAACGTGCATTAGCACGCCTCCGGTTATCTCATTTGTTCGCCTAGAAATTTACTCAATTCTTTTTTAAACAATTAATATGAAAGAGGTAATAATAAAATGAAATTACATATAGTAATGGTTGAACCAGAAATTCCACAAAATACGGGAAATATTGCAAGAACATGCGCTATTACAGGTGCAAGACTACACTTAGTACATCCTTTGGGATTTAAAATAGATGAAAAATCAATAAAGAGAGCTGGGCTTGATTATTGGGATAAATTAGATATAGAAGAGCATATATCATTAGAAAAGTTTTTGGAGAAGTATCCTCCAGAAAAAAATAATATGTTTTTTGCTACAACTAAAGGAAAAACTAAATATACAGATATAGATTATTCTAAAATGGATGAAGTGTTTGTATTATATGGAAAAGAAACAAAAGGTCTTCCTGAATGGCTTCTAGAAAAATATTTAAATGAAAAAACAATAAGAATACCAATGCTTCCAACACTTAGGTCTTTAAATCTTTCTAATTCTGTTGCTATTATTACTTATGAAATATTAAGACAACACAATTTTGAAGATTTGCAAGAGATTAGTACATATTTTGATTAGAATTTTGGGTTTAGATTTATTAAATTAAAATATAAGAGTTTTATAATAGTATTAAAAACTTGAAATGAATTATTTATCATTTTGAGTTTTTTTTAAGCTTTTGGTTTATATGCTTGAACAAAATAAATTATTGTGATATTATACAAAAAAACGAATGGAGTAGTTATGGATTATAAAGTTGGAGATATAGTAAGAACTAAAAAAGTACATCCATGTGGTAGTAAATTATGGGAGATTACTCGAATTGGCGTTGATTTTAAACTAAAATGCCAAGGATGCGAACATGTTATAATGCTACCTAGAGAGAAAGCATTAAAAATAATAACTAAAAAGATAGAAGAATAAGTAATAAAGGTGATAATAAATGTATTTAAAAAGACTAGAAATGCAAGGATTTAAGTCGTTTGCAGATAAAACAGTATTAGAGTTTATGCCAGGAATAACAAGTGTTATAGGACCAAACGGCTCTGGAAAAAGTAATATAGTAGATGCCATAAGATGGATATTAGGTGAGCAAAGTATGAAATCTTTGAGAGGAACAAAATCTCAAGATATTATTTTTGCTGGAACCCAAAATAGAAAGTCTTTAGGCTTTGCAGAATGTTCTTTGATTTTTGATAATCAAGATGGGACTTTGCCTATTGAGTATTCAGAAGTTACAGTTACAAGAAAACTTTTTAGAAGCGGGGAAACAGGATATTTTATAAATAAAGTACCTTGTAGATTAAAAGACGTTTTAGAATTATTTATGGACACAGGTATTGGAAAAGATGGATATTCAATAATTGGTCAAGGAAAAATAGATGAAATTTTAAGTAATAAATCTGAAGATAGACGTCATATTTTTGAAGAAGCTGCTGGTATTGTAAAGTATAGAACAAGAAAACAAGAATCTGAGAAAAAGCTTGAAAGTACTAAATTAAATTTGCTTAGAATTAATGATATATTAACAGAAATTGAAGGAAACTTAGAGCCATTAAAGCTTCAAGCAGATAAAGCAAAAAAATATTTAAATTTAAAAGAAGAATTAAAAAGCATTGAAATAGGTTTATTTATTTATAATATTGATAAATATAAACAAACTCTAAACCAAATAGTAGAAGATGAAGAAATATTAAAGGCTAATGAAAATGATGAAGAGGGAAGACTTGAGAGAATAAAGAACCTAAAAGAAGAGTTAAAGAATCAAGTTGATGAAATTACTCTTAAAATTGAGCAAATGTCAAATTTAGGTTTTGAGAGTAAAAAAGAAATTGAAATGTTAAATTCTGATATAAATGTTGCAAATACAAGAATAGCTAACAATGTAGAAAACAAGCAAAGATTTGAAAAAGAAATAGAAGAATTAACAAAAAGATTAGATGAGCTTGCTGAAGAAATAAAACAAAAGCAAGAGAAAAAAGATAACTTAAAAAATAACAAAGAAAAATTTGAAAAAGAATTAGAAGAAAAACAAGCAGAACTAGATAAATTAACTAAAAAGCTATCTAGTAAAGAGCTAGAAATAGAAGAACATAAAAAGAAAGTTGAAGAAAATACAGATAAGAAATATGAATTATCATCATTTATTAATGGACAAGATGTTCAAGTAGAAAACATTGAAAAACGTAAAAATCAAATAAAAAATGAAATTCAAAATAACATTTCTGAATTAGACGCAACACGTTTGACTAAAGAAGAGGTATCAAAGGAGTTTTATGAAATTGATACAAAGAAGACGAAATTAACAAAAGAACTTGAAGCAATTGCTAAAAAGAAAGAAGAAGCAAATAACAAAATTAAAGTATACGAAGCTAGCATAAACACTATGGCTAGTGAAATTAGAATAAAAGATTCTAGACTTAGATTTTTAATTGAAACAGAGAAGGAAAAAGAAGGCTATGTAAAAAGTGTAAAATCACTTTTAAAAGACTGCGAGAACATTAAAGAATTAGGAAAAGGAATGCATGGCGTTTTAGCCAATGTTATAGAAGTTCCTAAAGAATATGAAACAGCAATCGAAATGTGCCTTGGTTTATCACTTCAAAACATTGTAACAGATACAGAAGAAGATGCCAAAAAATTAGTTGAACATTTAAGAAAGAACAATTTAGGAAGAGCATCATTTTTACCAATTTCATCTGTTAAAGGAAAGAAGCTAGACAAAATAAAAGGCAAAACTCCAGGTGTAATAGGAATTGCATCAGATTTAATAAAATATAGCAGTAAGTATGAACAAATAATACTTAATTTACTTGGTAGAACAGTAATTGTAGATAATATGGATACAGCAATAAGCCTTGCTAAAAACAATAGTTATTCATTTAGAATTATCACTTTAGATGGAGATTTAATTAATCCATCTGGAGCAATTACAGGTGGTTCAGTTGCAAAGAAAACTGTAAATATTTTAGGTAGAGGAAAAGAAATAGAAAACTTAGAAAAAGAGCTTAAAAAGGAAAAAGCAAAGTTAAGCGAGCTAGAAAAAGAAAAGCAAGATTATGAAAATTCTATTGAAGATACTCTAGAATTAGTTGCAAGCTTAGAAAAAAGTTTACAAGAAATTGAAATTGAGTATGCAACCAAAAAGCAAAAGCTTGAAGCAATTGAAGGCGAAATTGAAAAAATTCAGGCAAGGCTAGAAAAGCTAAAAACAGAAAATGTTGAACTAGATGAAAGTAAGAATAAATGTCTAGAAGAAAAGGAAAATGCTAAGAAAACAATTACAGAATTGTCAGATGAAATTGAAAAATTAAACAAGGTAATTACTGAATTTGCTGAGCTTAATAAAGATAATCAAAAATATATTGACGACCTAAACTTCGATATTACAAATCTTAAAATATCTGTATCTTCATTTGATGAAAGTGAAAGTTCAATCGAAGAAATTGTAGAAAGAATCAATCTTGATACAAGAAATACAAATCAAAGTATTGAAAACAAGAAAAATCAAATTGAGCAAATTGCTCAAGAAAATGAAGAGTTAAGAGTATCAATTGAAGAAACAACTAATAAGATTGAACAAATAAAGAAAGATGTTGAAAACAGTGGAAGTAAGATTGATGAATTAAAACAAGAAAGAATAGAAAAGAATAAAAAACTAGAAAGCCAAGAACAAGAAATAACAGATAAATTCCACGTAATAGAAGACTTAAAAGCACAACTTGTTAAAATTGATGTTAAGAAAACAAAATTGGAAGAAGATATAAATGGAATTATTAACAAAATGTGGGAAGAATATGAACTTACTCCAAACAATGTGGGAGAAGTGAAAAAGCCAGATAATGTGCAACAAACACAAAGAAGAGTTAATAACCTACGTACTGATATTAAAGAACTAGGTAGTGTAAATGTTGATTCAATTGAAGAATACAAAAACTTAAAAGAAAGATTTGAGTTTATGAGTGCTCAAAGATACGATTTAGAAGAAACAATGGCAAAACTTAGAAAAATTATTTCAGATATGACTTCTATTATGAAAGAACAGTTTAAAGCTCAATTTGAAATAATAAACAAAAACTTTAGTGAAGTATTTAAAGAATTATTTGGTGGAGGACAAGCAAGTTTAAGCCTTGCAGATGAAGATAACATACTAGAATGTGGAATAGATATTACAGTACAACCACCAGGAAAGAAGCTTCAAAATATGATGCTTTTATCTGGAGGAGAGAAGGCATTTACAGCAATTGCATTGCTATTTGCAATATTAAAAATAAATCCAGCACCATTCTGTGTACTAGACGAAATTGAGGCAGCATTAGACGATGTAAACGTATTTAGATATGCAGATTATTTAAAGAAGTTTGCAAAAGAAACACAGTTCTTAGTCATTACACATAGAAAAGGTTCTATGGAAGCGGCAGATACAGTTTATGGTGTTACTATGGAAGAGAACGGTATTTCTAAGTTGCTTTCAATGAAGTTGAAATAATTTGAAAAATTTGCTAGAATTAAAAATATATTTTATAATTTAGTTACAAAATAAATGAACATTGTAAGTCGCTATTGTTCAATGAAAGTCATAAAAGTATATGCACCGTTAATGCATGTGCTTTTTTTTATAAAAAAAGAGCAGACTGTGAATCTACTCTTTTGACTATGTACAGCTATTTCATAAGAAGATAAATAAAAAAAGAGATTTGAAGAGATAAAAGGATAACATAATGAATATGTTATCCTTTAAAAATTATTGATTTAAAACACTAGTAGGTAATTTTATTACTGGTCGAAAAGCACATCCCCACGCATTACCATATGTATCGTAGCCAATATATCCACCACAATTTACATGAACTATATGGTCTTCTGAATAAGAATGAGGAGAAGCTAACCAATAACTATAGCAATTAGAGTTATCCATACCTTCTTTATATGGATAATATAGAGGGTTATCATATCCATCTTTAGCTGATAAATCAATAGTCCAATACCTATTATTAGGATTAATAGATGTCCCAACATAGTAACCATCAAATTCAGAATTATCTATATTTTCAGAATATAATGTATATAATATATCATCTGAATAACTTTTATTCCAACTCTTTACCCATAAATCTATAGTTGGAGCTCCCATAGCCCATATATTTGTATCAGTTGACTGACTATAATCAATTGTTGTACCATTAAGTGTTCCTGTTAATAATGGATTCCAATTTGATTTAGTTGACATAGCATTTAATAATGTTGATCTATTTTCATCTGTATAAACTACATAATTCTGATTTTTTTCTATATTTGTTATATTAACTGCTGCATTTGGTAAATAATCAGATAAAATTATATATGTATAATTTTCATCTGAATAGAATACTTTCCAATTATCTAATGTGACTCCATTTAATGAAGTTGTATAATCTACTTCTGTTCCATTTTCTAATGGTTCTACTTGTATTTCTGGCTCTTCATGATCTGTTGGGGGAGTTGTTACCCAATTAATATTTCCATTATCTAAAATTGTTCCTGTAACTATATTTCCTTTTGTATCAGTAATATTTAAATACTTTGAAGAAACAAAATAAGTAAATTCTCCTTCTGTCCCACCAATTTGATTTGCAACATAATCTCCAGCCGTAACTATACCTGTGCCCAAACTTTGCTTACTGATATATTTTTTTTCCATATATTCTTGAATAAGATTTGTTGCTTTTAATGCAGCAGCATCTTTCATAGCTCCTTTATCATTTTCTTCTCTTGCTTCAACTGCTTTGTTTGGCGCACTTTCATTACTTGTAATTGCTGCAATTGTTACTCCAGCCAAGATAAGTAATACAATAATTGTAATAATTAACGCTATTAAAGTTATACCTGATGACTTGAATTTGTTTTTTTTATAAAAGCTAAAATGATTAAAATTTCTTTGGTTTTTTTCTTTTTTCATTTAATTTTCCTCCTTATATTTTTTCTTTTGATATGTATTAATTATACTGGTTATATAACCAATAGTCAAGTAGCCAAATAAAAATTATAATAAAAATATCAAATAAATAAAAAAAGGAGCTCAAAATGGTAAAATTAAAAGTTGAAAATGGAGAGTATCTTTTTAAATTAGAAGATATTTTAAAAGATAAAAAAATTAGCATAAATAAATTGATGAGAGATACAAATACTGATTTTAAAGTGCTAAAGAGAATGATGACAGGCGAGTTAGTTAGGTTTGATATTTTCGTAATAGCAAGGTTATGCGATTACTTAAATTGCACAATTATGGATATAATTGAATATGTTCAAATAGAAAAATGAATTAGAATTTTGCATTATTAATGTGAGATTCTATTTTTTTTTGGTAAAATTTAACTTATGGGGGTTGACTTATAAATCTTGCCATGATACAATACAAATGTTCATAGAACAAATGAACGTTATTCTTTTGAAAAGGAGTTGTTGAAATATGAAAAAAGAATTACAAAAAGTAGATAATAATAATGTTATAGAGTATTTAGATGATAATTTTGATATAAAAGATTTGATATATACAATAAGAGGAAAACAAGTAATTTTAGATAGTGATGTA
>JAFRFO010000035.1 GCA_017434295.1 Clostridia bacterium | reverse complement strand
GGTGGAATGGTATTTATTGACCTAAGAGATGAATTTGGAATAACACAAATAGTAATAAATGATGAAAAAATGCAAAACGAAGCCAAAGAGTATACTACAGAAAGCTGTATTGGAATTGATGGAAAAGTAATTGAAAGAAGCAACAAAAACTTAAAAATTCCAACAGGAGAAATTGAAGTAGTTGCAAGCAAAATAGAAGTTTTAGGAAAATGTAAAAATGTGCTTCCATTTGAAATCAACACAGATCAAGAAGTAAGAGAAGATTTACGTTTAGAGTATAGATTTTTAGACTTAAGAAATGATAAATTGCACAAAAATATTTTACTTCGTTCTAAAATATTAAAAACATTTAGAGATAAAATGGATGAATTGGGATTTACAGAAATTCAAACACCAATACTTGCAAATTCATCACCTGAGGGAGCAAGAGACTATTTAGTACCAAGTAGATTAAATCCAGGAGAGTTTTATGCACTTCCACAAGCACCACAACAATTTAAACAATTGTTAATGGTAAGCGGATTTAACAAGTATTATCAAATAGCTCCATGCTTTAGAGATGAAGACCCAAGAGCAGATAGAGCACCAGGAGAGTTTTATCAATTAGATTTTGAGATGAGCTTTGCAGAACAAGAAGATGTGTTTAAAGTTATTGAAGAAGTTGTGCCATATACTTTTGAAAAATTCTCAAGTTATAAAGTAGACCATGGACCATTTGTAAGAATTCCATATAGAGAAGCTATGGAAAAATACGGTATAGATAAACCGGACTTAAGAAATCCATTAATAATACAAGATGTAACAAAATTATTTGAAAACTCAGATTTCAATGCGTTTAAAGATAAAACAATTAAAGCAATAGTTGTACCAAATGGAGCAGAACAAGGTAGAAAATTCTTTGATAAAATGGGAGAATTTGCTACATCAGAAGAAGTTGGAGCAAAAGGATTAGCATGGGTTAAAGTAGAACAAACTGGTGAAGTAACAGGCGGAATTGCTAAATTTATTACAGAAGATATTAAACAAAAATTAGTAAATGATTTTGGGGTAACTAAAAACTCAGCTATTTTCTTTATAGCAGATAAATTTGAAACTGCTCAAAAAATTGCAGGTTTAGTTAGAATTGAACTTGGAAAACGTTTAGATTTAATTGAGCAAGGAGTATTCAAATTCTGTTTTATAGTAGATTTTCCAATGTATGAATTATCTGATGAAGGAAAAATAGACTTTAATCACAATCCATTCTCAATGCCACAAGGTGGAATAGAAGCATTAGAAACAAAAGAACCACTAGAAATACTTGCATATCAATTTGACTTGGTATGTAATGGTTATGAAATGGCATCTGGAGCAGTTAGAAATCATAATCCAGAAATAATGGTAAAAGCATTCCAAATTGCTGGATATGATGAAGAAGATGTAAAAAATAGATTTGGAGCTTTATATAATGCATTCCAATATGGAACACCACCACATGCTGGTGCTGCACCTGGAATTGACAGAATGGTAATGCTTATTGCTGAATCTAATAATATTAGAGAAGTAATTGCATTCCCTAAAAATAAGAGAGCTAGAGATTTACTTATGAGAGCTCCTTCTAAAGTTACAGAAGAACAATTAAAAGATGTTCATATTAAGTTAGATATGTAAGTATAGATAAGAAATATAAAAAACTAAATATATAAAATTAAAATCTGCGTAAGCGACCAAACGTAGCAAAGCGTAGTGCGATTGGAGCAACTTACAGACTAGTTTTTTTAATCTGAAAGTTGCGACACCAAAGATTTTAAATTTTATATATTTAGTTTTTTTAATGACTTATTGTAGTGGCTTCATCTAAAACCTTACTCTTATCACTCTCAGAAATATACCCATATTTCACCATACAATTAAGTACAGTTTTTTGACGTTGTTTACAAAGTTCAGGGTTAGCAACAGGATTATATACAGAAGGTGCATTTGGTATACCGGCTAAAAGAGAAGCTTCGTATAAAGTTAAATCTTTTGGTTCTTTTTTGAAATACCCCATACTTGCATCATAAATTCCATAGTATCCTTCTCCAAAATAACAAGTATTAACATATAACTCTAAAACTTCGTTTTTAGAGTAATTTTTTTCTAAATCGTAAGCACCAAAGATTTCTCCAAGCTTTCTAGCAAGTGTACGTTCTTGATTAAATAATACGTTTTTAGAAACTTGTTGAGTAATAGTGCTTCCACCTTCTTGAAAATCACTTTCTTTTAAATTAGTAAAAATAGCTCTCATTATTGCAATAAAATCAACAGGACCGTGGTCGTAATAACGATGATCTTCTACTGCAATTACTGCATTTAAATAATCCTTACTTATATCATCAACTTTAACAAAGTGCTCTTTACTAGTAATTTCATTTATTCTATTTACCAAAGGCTTTTCCTTTAGCACATTTGAGTAATAACCAAATCCAATAAAGAATAAAATGAAAAATAGTACAAGTATTATTATTAAAATTGCGATTACAATTCTTTTAAATATTTTCATTTCTATTTATTCCTTTTTGTATTATAATAGTATAAAACAAAGTATATGTTTTGTTATTAGATTAATTATATTATATTTAACGAATATTGCAAGCAAAAAATACAAAAATTCTAGAAAAATAACTATAACTATGATATAATTGATTACACTAGAATGAAAGGATTGTAAATAATGACTAAAAAAGAACAAGAATTTATATTAAAAATCAAACAGGAAATGCCAGAATTTACAGGAACCAAAGTTGAAGTTGAAAAAAAGATGGCTATGTTTATATATCTATATTTGGGGAAAATGAAAGTATTTGATGAGCAATATTTTTTAGGAAATCAACAGGAAAAAAGAATAATTAATAAGAAACGTTATTCTAGATTTAATATGGATAAATCACTAGAAAGAAAAAGAGAAGTATGTGCTACTCTTGCAACTTTATATAGAAAAATATTAGGTGATTTTGGAATAGAGTCAAGAAATTATAATATTGATGATAGTTGTGATCATGTAAACAATAAGATATATTTTAGTGATAAAACTAGTATAATTGTTGATTTACAAAGAGATTTAACAAATATACAAACACATAGAAAAATAAAATATTTTGGTACTGAAAAAGAATATGGAAATAAATATTCAATTATTTTTGATGAAGAAGAAATACACAATTTGTTAAAAGAATGTGGATATGTTAATTCAAAAGAAGATTATATGGAAACAAAAATAGAACAACTAAAAGGTAAAATTGAAAACCTTCCACCAGATGAATTATTGCAAAAAATTATTCAAGATGAGGGTATTAATAATTATCAAGATGATATTGGTTATATTGAATTATACTCTTATTATTCTTCTTTAATAGCTAAAATTGCACCAAATTATGATAGAAAAGATATTAATTATTTCAATTGCTATGTAAGAAAAACTGATGAAATAGGTGAAGAGTATAAAGATTACACTATGTGTATTTATTCGGTATATAAAGATGAAGTAAAAGCATATTTATATTCAAATAAAGAAAAAGCATTTATTCCTACATCACTTTTAAAACTAGATGAACTCGAAAGTAAGGGATTTTATTTAGGAAGAAATTCATCAGAAAATGGAGCTGAACTATTAAGAAATTATATTAGTAAAGAAAAGGCAAAAAAATATAAAAAAGGAACTCATAATGTAGATATGACAAAATATATATAATAACAAAAAAGAAATGGAGAAAAGAAAATGTTAGCATATATAAAAGGAATATTAGAAATGAAAATGACAGGATATGTCGTAATAGATGTTGGAGGACTTGGCTACAAAGTATTTATGACAGATACTGGAATTGAAAAATTAGGAAATATAGGAGAACAAGTTAAAGTACATACATATTATAAAGTAAGAGAAGATGATGTAAGTATTTTTGGTTTTAATACATTAGAAGAATTAAAAATGTTTGAACTTTTAATATCTGTAAGTGGAGTTGGGGCAAAAACTGCAATAACAATGTTATCTAGTTGTGAACCAACTGAATTTGCAATAGCAGTAATATCAGAAGATGTATCATTTTTAAAACAAATACCAGGAATAGGAGCAAAATCAGCACAAAGAATTATTTTAGAATTAAAAGATAAAATAAAGAAAGAGCAACAAATTCAAGAATTAACAAGTGCTATGAAAGACGTAACATCTAAAAAATCAAAAGTTGAAGTAGTTTTAGAAAATACTATAAAACAAGACGAAGCAATAGCTGCACTTCAAGTTTTAGGATATAACAAAAAGGAAATAGAAAAGGCATTTAGTAAGCTTGATACAAAAGACATAACAACAGAAGATTTAATTAGAAAAGGATTAGCGATACTTGGAAAATAAAAAATTGCCAATGGGGTCGGGTTCATTTGGCAATTTTAAATAAAAGGAGAAGATCATGGATTCAAAAGAACCTTTAGCATATAGAATTAGACCAAAAACTTTAGAAGAATATGTTGGACAAGAACATGTAATAGGTAAGGATAAAATCTTATACAGAACAATAAAAGCAGACAGATTATCTAGCATAATTTTATTTGGCCCTCCAGGTTGTGGTAAAACATCACTTGCAAGAGTAATTAGTGAAACTACTAAATATAAATTTTACAAAATAAATGCAGTAACAGCTGGTGTTCAAGATATAAAAAGAGTAATTGAAGAAACCAAAAATTTTATGCTTAACCCAACAGGAAAAAGCATTTTATTTATAGATGAGATTCATAGGTTTAACAAATTACAACAAGATGCACTTTTGCCTTATGTAGAAGATGGAACAATAATTTTAATTGGAGCAACAACCGAAAACCCTTATTTTGAAGTGAATAAGGCTTTGATTTCAAGGTCTATGGTTATAAAACTAGAAGCTTTAACAGAAGAAAATATTTATACAATTTTAAAAAATGCTTTACAAAGACCAGATGGACTAGGAGAGTATAAAATAAAAATTGAAGATTCTACCTTAAAAAAGTTAGCTAGCATTTCTGGTGGAGATGTAAGAACAGCTTTAAATGGTTTAGAAGTTGCAGTTTTAACAACTAATATGGACAAAAATGGCTATATAAATATAACAGATGAAGTAATAAAAAATAGTGTGCAAAATAAAAAAGCAATTTTTGATAAAAATGGTGAAAGCCATTATGATAATATAAGTGCTTTTATAAAATCTATGAGAGGCTCAGATGCTGATGCTGCTGTATTTTACTTGGCTAGAGCTTTAAACGGTGGAGAAGATCCAATGTTTTTAGCAAGAAGAATTGTTATTTGTGCATCAGAAGATGTTGGAATGGCTAATCCAAATGCTTTAGTTGTTGCAAATAGTGCGATGCAGGCTGTACATATGGTGGGGATGCCAGAAGCAAGAATTTTGCTTGCAGAAGCGGCAGTATATGTGGCTGAATCTAAAAAGTCAAATGCAAGTTATCTTGCTATAGATAAAGCATTAGAAGATGTTAGAACAAAAGATACAGGTGAAGTGCCAATGCATATAAGAAATGCTCCAGTAGAGCAAATGAAAAACTTTGGTTATCATGAAGGTTACAAGTATCCTCATGATTTTCCTGGACACTATGTTGAACAACAATATTTACCAGATGTAATGGTAGGAACTAAGTATTATATAAAAGATGAAAATGTAGAAAAATTTTAAAGAAAAATTTGGTAAATATAAAATAGTCTTTTTAATAATAAAAATTATCATTTCGGCAACAATAAAAATATGAAGAGATATTAAACATAAAAACATAAAAATAATTGTTTTGACTAAAATTAAATCATTTTTTATTAAATGGAAAGGATGGTAATTATGAGATTGTTAAAAGGTGCTATGATAGGCGGAATTGTTGCAACAGGTTTATATATGATGTATTCAGAAAATATGGAAGGTACTAGAAGAAGGCTTTTTAGAAGAGGTAAAAGAATAATGAAAAAAATGGGAATTATATAGTAAAATCTTAAAAACAAAAATAAATAAAAATTTAGTATTTAGATTTTAAAAAATTATTAATTCTAAGTTGAAAATCTATAAAAAAGAATCAAAATAGTAAACAATAAGTTTAAGATTTTGATTCTTTTTTTACTTATAAAGTTTCGCTTCCAGGAAGAAAATAATCAATTACACCATAAATTAAAGCACCTACAATTGCTGCAAACCAAGATATTGAATATCCAGCAACAAAAAATTGTATAACATATAATGTAATTGCAGCTAAAGCAAATCCAACAAAACCTTTACCAAAAGGACTTGCATTTAAACCAGTAAATTTTGTTATTAAATAATCTATAGCAGTTAAGGCTACTGCTGCAATTGCTAATGTCCATATATTTTCTATTGAAAAACTAGGTGTAAAAAATGCTGTTATTGCTAAAACTATTGCAGAAGCTATTAATCTTCCTATTATTTGCCATGCAGTTGAAGCTCCAGAGTTACTTCTTGCATTATCATTTGCCATAAGTATAACCTCCTTAAAAAATAAAAATTTTGATAAGGTTTATACTTATTATTTACATTTTATTATTAATTATTCAAAGTTGAAATGTTTTGCATAAATAGTGCTAAAAATGCTAAAACTATTTTTGAAAGATATTTCTTTAATAAAAATAAGGATATAAAAATGATTATTAATTTTTTAAGAGCAATAGTATTATATATAATAGTTTTAATAGTAATGCGATTTATGGGGAAACGCGAAATTGGACAACTACAGCCATTTGAACTTGTAATTTCAATAATGATAGCAGACTTAGCGTCTACACCCATGGCTGATATTGGAACTCCTATAACTAATGGTATTATACCAATTTTAGGCTTATTAGTTATGCATTTATTAATTACATTTTTAAACTTAAAAAGTATAAAAGCAAGAGAAATATTATGTGGAAAACCGCGTATTTTAGTATATAGAGGAAAGATAGATGAAAATGCATTATTAAGAGAAAGATTTACAGTAAGTGAATTAGAAGAAAGATTAAGAGGAAAAGATGTAATGAGCTTAGCAGATGTTGAATACGCAATATTAGAGACAAGTGGAGAAATATCTGTAATTCTAAAACCAGATAAAAGAACAACTACGCCAGAAGATTTTAATATAAAACCAGAATATGAAGGATTGGCTTATGACTTGGTTTTAGATGGAAAAGTGATGTATAACAATTTAAAAGTATTAGGAAGAGATTATGAATGGTTAAAAAAAGAATTGAAAAAATTGAATATGAAACCAGAGGAAGCTTTAGTTGCAACAATTAATGGAAAAGGAGAAATTTTTGCACAAAAAAAATGTCAATAGGGACGGTCAATTGGTTCCGGGTTTTAATTGACAGCAAACCTGAAACCAATGGCTTTTTTAGGAGGAAAGAGTGTATAAAGAATTAGCAATTTGCATAATTACAATTATTATTATTATTGCTGGAAATATATTAACAGAAAAGTATACCAAAAGTTCAGTTGATGAGAGCACAAATCAATTAGCAGAATTAAAAGAAGTGTTAATATCAAAGAAAGAAGATAATGAAGAAGATGAAAATGATAGTAAAATAGAAAAAATGGAAGAACAAGAAAATGAAGATGATAATAAAAACGAAGAAAATAAAAAACTATATCAAAAGGCAAAAGAACAGATCGAAAATATTCATAAAAAATGGGATGAAAAGTATAATATTTTAGCTTTTTATTTAGAACATAACGAATTAGAAAAAATAGAAACAGAATTAACAGGGTTACGTGCTTCCATTGAAACAGAAGAGTATGACCAGGCTGTAAATGAACTAGATAAAGCTGTTTATTTGCTAAAGCATGTTGATGAAAAAAATAGATTAAGCTGGAAGAATATTTTTTAATATTTTCCAGCTTTTTTTAATTCACTTTAGTGCGTCGAGCTACAAGCGAGACAAAAAACCGCCAGCTATGCTGGTGTTGTTTTAAAAGCTTATAGAAAAAGATATCAAACTTAGTGATATAATGTTAGTGTTCAAGCCAACAAAATATCAGAAAGGAGTG
>JAFRFO010000034.1 GCA_017434295.1 Clostridia bacterium | reverse complement strand
TAATGATGTTAACACAAAATATAGATTTAAGAATAGAGCCACACCCAATTAAAGTTAATGATTTTGAAGAAGGAAATCCATTTGTACATGAAATAAAAACTACTGGATTAAAAGTGGCATAAAATAAGTGCTTCCACTGTAGCTGGTGGAGGCTCTTTTATTATTGCAATATGTATGAATTTATGCTAATATATAGGCATATCATAAGTTTAAATCAAGTATAGGTCAGGTACTTGATGAGTCCGCGAGATAATATCGAGGAGGTTACGTTATGAAATTTTCAGAAGAAGCAAAAAAGAAATATAGCTGTGGTACTCTTTTAAAAAAACGTTCGTGTAATGGAAGAACTATTCGCATTGAATCTTTGGATGTGAATGCTGTTGAACGTATAAATCGTAGAGTGAGGGCTACAGCCAAGCAAAATTTAGCTGAGAGACAGCAGTCAGAGATTCTTGCAAAAGACATTTTTTCTGATTAAAATCAAAAAATAATAATCTGACAAACATTAAGGGCTTCCACTGTAATATGTGGAGGCTCTTTTATATTATTAGACATTCCATAACAAATATAAATAATATTTAATACAATTATTCTGTTGTAATTTATGGACTCTTTTGTTATAATTTGTGGTAGAAAAAACGAGGAGATTTTGATATGAGTTATATAAATAATTTGAATAAAAGAATAAAAGAGTATTTTAACATTTTAGAAGCAGAATTTCCAGAATGGCTAAATGAATACATTAATACTAAAGAACTATTATTTCAACAACATACAAGCATAACATGTGGTACAATATATTCAAAATTATTTGATAGTAAATTTTTTTATTCAACTTTAGATCATTCAGTTGCTGTTGCATTAATAATTTGGCATTTTACACATGACAAAAAGCAAACATTATCAGGCCTATTCCATGACATAGCAACACCTACATTTAAACATTGTGTAGATTTTTTAAATGGAGATTATATGAGCCAAGAGTCTACTGAAGATTTAACAACACAAATAATAAGTAAATCAAAAGAAATAATGACTTTATTGGAAAGAGATAAGATTAAATTGTCAGAAGTTGACAATTATCATATATATCCTATTGCAGATAATGATACTCCTAAATTATCAGCTGATAGATTAGAATATTCATTAGCTAATGCATTATTTACATATGATTTGATTAAATTAGAAGAAATTCAACAAATATATAATGATATTGAAATACAAAGAAATGAACAAAATGAAATTGAACTAGGATTTAAGACTAAGGAATTAGCAAGAGAATTTGTAAAAATTACAAGTAGATTATCTATAATATATAGAGAAGATAGAACAAGATATTCAATGCAATTTTTAGCTGATATTTTGAAAAAATTAAGTGAAGAAAATAAAATATGTAAAAAGGACTTATATGTTTTAATAGAAAGTGAAGTAATAAAAATTATTGAAAATTCTAAATATAAACAAGTTTTTAATATATGGAAAAATGCTAAAAAAGTTAAAGTTTCAAATGAACAACCACAGGATGTTTACTATGTTCATCATGGGGCGAAAATAAGATATATTAACCCATTAGTAAATGGTGAAAGAATCTCTAATATTTGTAAAATTGCTAAGAAAATGATAGATAATAATTTGGCTTATGATATGGAAAACTATGTTTATTTGGATTTTAGTATTTAGTATAAGATAAAGGGCTTCCACTAAGGTGGAGGCTCTATTATATAAGTGAGTTAAGTGAGATTAAAAGTCAAGGTTAATATATTAAATTATAAGCAAGGTAGAAGAAATTCCAAAGCGAATTTTTTCTGCCTTTTTTAATATATTTAAATGAGGTGAATTTAATTATGGAAGGAAATGTCAATGTTAGTTATTCAAAAAATGAAAAGATTTTGCAAGAACTTGTTCAGGATTGGATAGATGAAAATAGTAACATTTTATATTGCATTTTACAGGAAAAAGCTATAGAATTAGAACATAGATAAGCAGTTATATAACTTAAAAAAGGAGGTAAAATGCAAAAGTTATATAACGAAAATACACTAAATGATACTATTTTCAAAGCCGCAATTTATGTACGATTATCAAGAGAAGATGAAAAAGATGGACAATCTGAAAGTATAGAAAATCAAATAAAGTTTTTAAAACCAATAGTAAAGCAAAATGGCTGGGCCTTGGTTGATATTTACAAAGATGATGGTTTTACAGGAACAAATTTTGAAAGACCAGGTTTTAAACAAATGCTAGATGATATAGAAAAAGGCTTAGTAAATCTTGTAATTACAAAAGACTTATCAAGACTTGGTAGAGATTACATAGAAACTGGAAATTATATAGAAAAAATCTTTCCTTCAAAAAACATAAGATACATTGCTGTAAATGATAATATAGATACCTTTGATAACAAAAACTCTAATAATGACATGACGCCTTTTAAATCTGTAATGAATGATATGTATGCAAAAGACATATCTAATAAAGTTAGAACTTCCATATATACAAAAGCAAAGGAAGGGGAGTGCATAAAAGCATTTCTGCCTTATGGATATAAAAAAGACTTATCTGACAAAAATAAAATATTAATAGATGAAAATGTTGCAGATAATATTGTTCTAATATTTGATTTATACAAGTCTGGCAAAAACAAAACACAAATTGCTAAAATTTTAAATGATAAACAAATAATAACTCCGCTTCGCTATAAACAAGAAACTTCAAACTACTTTAATCCTAATAAAAGCTGTACATATAAATGGAATTCAACCATTATAAATAAAATTTTACGAGATAGAATATATACAGGAGATTTAGTTCAGCTAAAATACAATAAAGTAAATTATAAAGTTAAGAAAACAATGAAAGTTGATCAAAAGCAGCAAATAATTATAAAAAATAATCATGAAGCAATAATAGACAGAAAAACATTTAATACAGTACAAGAAATGCTTGATAAACAGTCAAACGAATGGAACTATTCAAATAGAAAACGTCATTTGTTAACAGGATTAGTTTATTGTAAATGTGGAAGTAAGATTACATATAACCTAAATCATGGTAAAATTTCAAGATGTGTTTGTAGTAGCTATAAAAAATATGGAAATAAATATTGCAGTAATATTCATTTAAAAGAAACAGAATTAATAGAAAAAGTTACAAAATCTTTAAAAGAAAATATAGAGCAATACTTAGATTTTGAGAGTTTAGATTTAAGTAAAATACAGCCTAAAAAACAAGATAATAAAAAGGCACTAGATGGTTTAAAAATGCAAAAAGAAGAGCAAAATAAGAAAATAGTAAATTTATATGAAGATAAAATATCAGGAAGAATTTCAATAAATACATTTGAAATGTTGATTGAAAAATTTGAAAACGAGAAAGAAAGAATTAACAATAAAATAGTAGAATTAGAAGAAACTAATAATAATGAAGATAAACAAATTTTAGATAATAAAACAATAAAAGCTCTAATGAAAGAATTAATAAGTTTTGATAAAATTTCAAGTGATAATATAAGCTTAGTTTTCAAACTAATTGATAAAATAATAATTGATGATAAAAATATAATAATATATTATAAGTAATTAGTAAAAAAGAAAAATATTAATAATAATAAAATTAAAATCAAAAATAATGTAGAATAGAATTACATTTATAAGGAGTTATAAAATTATGAGAGCAAAACCTAAAAGAATGAAAGAATCAGAAAAGAAAAATCCAATATATCTTATTTTAACATTAGTATTTTTATTTGGAATTATATATTCAGGCTATAAAATAATTATATGGCATTTTGAAAATGTTAAGGCAAATGAGGTACTAGAGGAGATATCAAAAAATGTAACTGTAGATGATAATAACGAAACAAAAATTGATTTTAAATCTATTAAAGAACAATATGAAAATGTAGTAGGCTGGCTTAAAGTAGAAGGAACGGCCATAGACCATCCGGTAGTTCAAACCACTGATAACGATTACTATTTGAATCATAACATAAATAAAACTGAAAATAGTGCAGGATGGATTTTTGCAGATTGTGAAAATAAATTAGATGGAACAGACAAAAACATGATAATTTATGGACATAATCGTAGAGATGGCAGTATGTTTAGTACATTAAAAGATACATTAAATAGTAATTGGTATAATGATGCTAATAATAGATATGTAACTTTTACAACCGAGCAAGGAGAAACAAAATATGAAGTTTTTTCTATATATCAAGTAGAAAATGAAGAATATTATTTAAAAAAATCATTCACAGCCCAAACATTTATAGATTTTATAAAAAAAATAAAACAAAGAAGTGTTAAAAATTTTGATACAGAAGTCACAGAAAATGACTCAATACTTACTCTTTCAACATGTGCTGATAACAATAATTATAGAGTAGTATTGCATGCTAAAAAAATACAATAAATTTAATAATAGTTGCTATCATTTTAGGAATGGAAATAATAGCAAATATAATTCCCCCGAATTGAACCATGGGTGGCCATGGGAAAGGGGGAATTTTTAATGTGGACTTATAAGAAAGCACTACAATATCCAATAGATATTAAATGTACAGACCCAAAACTTGCTAAAGTGATTATTTCTCAATATGGTGGACCTGATGGTGAACTTGCCGCTTCTTTAAGATATTTATCTCAAAGATTTGGAATGCCAGACCAAGTATCAAAAGCTGTATTAAATGATATAGGAACAGAAGAATTAGTTCCATAAGGTTATCATTTATTTTAGATATAAAAAATTTCTTTTAAAAATAAAAAACATAAAAAACAATTGAAAAATAATTTCTAATAATGTAAAATAAAATTATAAAATAATATTTTAAATAATTAAATAAAAATATATAAGATAATTTATAAAAAATAAGAGAAAAAAAGGCATTTATAGAATTAAAAAATGTAAGAAAAGTTTATATTACAGAAGAAATCAAAGTTTTAGAGAGGAAGGAAAAACAAATGAAAAAGTATAGTTTAACAGCATCACAAAAATTATTATTATATTTTCAATTATTAAATCGAAAAAGAAGCGATGGAAATGTATGTGGGTCTTTTTTGCTTAAAAATAAGGTGGATTTTGATAAATTAAAAAAAGCAGTTAATTTGGTTGTAGAAAAAAATGATAGCTTAAGAACTAGGATAAATTTTTACGGTATGTCATTTAAACAATATTTTAAAAAATATGAGCCATTTGATATAGAAATAATTGATGTTAAAACAGATGATGATGTAATAATGATAGAAAATAAAATGAACCATGAAGTATTTTCTATGTTGAATAAACAATTATTTAAAATTAAATTTGTTAGGTTTGAAGATGGAACAGGAGGGATTGTATGTTGCATGCATCACATAATATGTGATGCATGGACGGTTGGACTAGCAATAAAAGAAATAATGGCATATTATAGTGAAGATGAAGTAAACTATGAAGCCTTTCAATACTATGAACATATAAAAGATGAAAAAGATTATTTGCATAGTAATACAATAAAAAAAGACAAAGAGTTTTGGAAAGATTATTTTAAAGATAATATTCCTAAACCTGCTAGAATCAAAGGCGATATAAATAAAGAATTTATATCAAGAAAAGCAAATTATTATAAAGTACAGATACCTAAAGAAGTAATGACTAAGATCAATGAATATTGTAAACAAATTAGAATTTCTAATTGTAGTTTTATTACAGGTGTTTTTGCATTATACATGGGTATGGAATTAAAAATAAAAGAACTTTTATTAGATACAATTATATCTAATAGGGCTACTTATAAAGATAAACATACAACTGGATTATTTGCTAAAACTTTACCGTTTAAAGCAAGTATAAAAGATAAAAATTTTGAAGATTACATAATTAATATTAATAGAGACTTAGGGCATGTTTATAAACATTATAAATATCCTACTAAAGATTTGTTAAGAATTGTTAAATCAAAAGATGTAAGCATAAATAGAACTTCTAAAATATGGTTTTCTTTTCAAAATGCCAAAACTGACAAGGATTCTTTTAAAGTTCCATTTGTTACAAGATGGACACCTATTGAGAGCACATATTTATATGACATGTTAATAGAACTATATGATTTAGAAAATAATGGAAGTTTAGATATTATTTATAATTTCTTGGTTTATAAATATTCAAATAAGAGAATGATTGAAATACATAATGCAATTTATAGCATAATACAACAGGTATTAGAAAACCCAAAAATAAATTTAAAAGATCTACAAATTAAAAAAAGTAAATTTAAAATAAAATAAGAGGTAAAATAATGAAATTAGTATTATATTCAACAAATTCAGAATTTCCTGATGAAACAATATATAATAAGGAATATCCAGATAGAAGTAAAATATGGGATGATATAGCAAATAAATATTTAGAACACGAGATTTTTGTAGTTACAAAATTTCCTGCTGCATATGAATTTTTAGATTCAAGCCAAGGTAAATTTGTTAATTTTCCAGAAAAAGTAAAATTTAAAATCTTACCTGCTACAGCTAATGATGAAGAATTTGCAGATATAATATGTACTTTAAAGCCAGATGTTGCAATTGATATTTCACTTCATTCTTTTAATAATGACTGGGGTACTTTGGCAAATAGCATAATTGGAGATATCTTAAAAAGTAGAGGCATTAAAGTAGCATCAAACAGCATTAATACAGCATTAACATTTTTTGACAAATGGAACGCACATATTTTATTAAAAGAAAAAGGGTTTAATGTTCCAAATGCTATTTATATAAACTATAATTTATTAAATACAGATAAAGAATATCCAGAAATAACTGCAGTTAATCAATATAAAGAATATGTGTTTTATGAACTAAAAAAACTTAAATTCCCAATTATAATTAAAAGTGTAACTGGCACAAATTCTACAGGAATATGTGTAGCTAAAACATTTGAAGAAGCATGCAACTTCTTAAATTCTAATTTAGCCAAAACCGATTATATTGCAGAAGAATTTATAAGTGGCAAAGAGTATGGCGTAGAAATAAGAGGAATAGAAGGCAATTATTATGTTACCCCACCATTTTTATTAAGTTCAGGAAAAGATGGGGTAACTCATCCATTAAGTAATATTAAATTAGGGCCTGTAACTAATTCTAAAAAACATAATTTAATTGAGTTAAAAAAAGAAATGCTTAGATTTGCAAATGAATTTAAAACTTGTGTAAATGCTCAATTAGATTTAATATATGATGGACAAAAATATTATATTTTAGATGTTAATTTAAGATGTTCTGGAATGACTCCTTTAACTTGTTCATCAAATAGAATTGAACAGCTAGAAACATATGTAGAATATGCATTACAATATGCAGGAGTGAAAATTGAACAGAAGAATCAGGAAGAAAAATATTCAATTAATTTTAAATTAAATAATCCAAAAGTAGAAAGAATAGAAGAACTTTCAAGTATTAAACATATAGATAGTGTAGTTGCCTTAGAAGGATTGGGGCTAAAATACTATAGTGTTGTATTTGGAGGATTTGATACAATGCTTGAGTTATTAGAAGAAACAAAACTACTTCAAGAAAAATTTTCTGATATAATAGATTATTCTATTATAGAAAGTATAGAAAGAAATATAGATGATTTTACATAGAAAAGGATTATTGAAATAATGGGTAATTTAATTCAAAAAATAATTAGTTATAATGTTTTAAATATTGCAGCTTTTCTTGGCAAAAAAAATTATAACTATTATAATAAAAAAGTAAAAATAGCTGATAAAATAAGTGAGAAAAAACTATTAAAAAACATAAAAAAGAACTCAAATACAGTAATTGGTAGAAAATATTATTTTTCAAATATAAAAACAATAAAGGATTTTCAAACTCGAATTCCATATACTACATATAATGATTATATTGAATATATAGAAAAAACAGCAAATACAGGAGAACAAAATCTTATAACATCAGACAAAATATACTTTTTTGCAGCTACTTCAGGTACAACAGGCGCTTATAAAAAAATACCTATTGTAAAAAGAACTTTTATGCCATTTTTAAAAAATGGAACAATATTTGCATATAACTTAAAAAGGGAAATGAAAAAGAAGCAAAATGGTCATTTATATGGTAAGATACTAAATTTAAGTGAAGCCGGTACAATTGATATAACACCTAGTGGTATTAAAGTTGGAGTTGTTACTGGATATTTTACATCACGATTTAAAAGTTTATTATCTTTATTAACATGTTTACCAAAAGAAGTAATTGGATTTGAAAAAGATGTTGACATGAAATATATTAATGCAAGATTTGCTTTAGAAGAAGAAAATGTAATTTGCATAAATTCTGTTTTTATGTCTGCACTAACAGATTTGTTTAACTATATTGAAGATAATAAAACAATAATTTTAAAAGATATTGAAAATGGAACAATAGATGATTCTATAAAAATTCCAGATACAATTAGGAAAAAATTTCAAAAAAGACTAAGACCAAATAAAAAACGTGCAGATGAATTAAGAAAAATATTTAGAGAGTCTGTAAACTATGAAGGAATAATACCAAAAATATGGAAAAGAATTTCTTTAGTAATTTCTATAGGAACAGGGGATTTTTCTCCATATAAAGAGAAAATGAGAAAATACTGTTCTAAACAAGTACCATTTAGTTTTAGTATGTTTGCTGCATCTGAGGCCACTATTGCAAACACCTTAGAAGTTGAAGATGAGAATTATACTCTGATTTTTGATGGGGGATTTTATGAGTTCTTAGAAATAGATGGAAATAATAAACCTTTATTGATGAATGAATTGGAAATAGGTAAAGAGTATGAGATTATAGTTACTAATTTTACAGGATTATATCGTTATCTATTAAAAGATGTTGTAAAAGTTGTAGGATATAAAGGAAAAGTGCCAATTATTCAATATGCTTATAGAAAAAATCAATTATTTAACGTTTCCGGGTTACATTTAACCACAGAACAATTTACAAACATTATGAATTATTACGAAAAAGCTTTAAATAATAACATTTTAGACTATAGCTTATATGTAGATACTGATCATTCTCCAGTAAGAATGGTAATATTTATTGAAACAGAAAAATCAATTAATATTGAAGAAAACATTTCTCAATTGTTTGATGACCAAGTTAATGTTGAATTTCCAGGATTTGATGGCATTATAAAAAAAGGTATTATTTCAAACTCTCTAGTTCATGTTGTTAAACCAGAAACATATAAGAAATTAAGAGAAAATAAAATAAAGAGTGGAATTCCAGTTAATCAAATTAAAACAATAAGAATTATTAAGGATAAATATACATTAAAATATTTTTTAGATTCTACATTAAAATAATAAATTATCCCAAGTTGTTATAGTTACAAATCTTTATTATTATAAAGATATATAATTAAAATGTCCCTTACAATTCTATTTAATATAGGTTGAATATTAAATAGAAGATATATAAGGGATTTTTTTTAATTATATAAAGTATATTAAATATTATAAATATACCATTAAGGATTATATAAATACTAGATTAAAAGTTTAATAATAACCCTTTTTAATCATAAACTTTATTGAGGTGTTGTAGACTATGAAAATTGAAGAAATAAAAATTGATGGTACTATTATAAAATTCTATGATGATTACATTGAAAAAGATACTACTATATTTATCGATATATTTGCATCTATACTAAAAAAGGCTTTAAATAAATAGAGTCATTTATGTAATTTATATTTTATAATAAACAAATTTGGTTTAATTTAAAACTAAATATAAAAGGGAAGGATGAAAATGCCAGATAATAGACCTTATGCTATATACTTAAGAAAATCAAGAGAAGATAGAGAAATAGAAAAGTATGAAGGTGTTGATACATTAGATAGACATAGAAAAACTTTATTAAAATTTGCACAGGAACACAATATGCAAGTCGGCCATATATATGAAGAAGTTGTAAGTGGAGAAACAATTGCTGAAAGAAATGAAATGAAAAAACTTATTAAAGATGTTGAAAATAGAATGTGGAAGGGCATTTTAGTAATGGAAGTACAAAGACTAGCAAGAGGTGAAACTGAAGACCAAGGTATAGTTGCAAGAGTATTCAAGTATTCCTCTACTGAAATTGTTACACCTGGGAAAAGCTATAATCCAAATAATGAATTTGATGAAGAGTATTTTGAATTTGGATTGTTTATGTCTAGAAGAGAATATAAAACAATAAATGGAAGATTAAAAAGGGGAAGAGAAACCTCTGTAAATGAAGGCAAATTTGTTGGAAATATTGCTCCATTAGGCTATGAAAGGATAAAACTAAAAAATAGCAAAGGATATTCATTAAAACTAAATTTAGAAGAAGCAGATATAGTTAGAAAAATATTTAATTTATTTGCTTATGAAAATATATCCATAAATAAAATTGCAAACAAATTAGATATGATGGGAATTAAGCCAAGAAAAACGTTAAATTGGAGCTCCTCCACTATAAAAGATGTTTTAAACAACCCTGTTTATATTGGTAAAATTAGATGGAATGCAAGAAAACAAGAAATAGCAACAAAAGATGGCAAAAGATTTAAAAGTAGACCTAGAAATCAAAATCCATTAATAGTAGATGGATTACATGATTCAATTATAGATGAAAAAACTTGGAATATTGTTCAAAATAAAAGAAAATTAAATTTACCACCTGTGCCACATAATAAAGCAGTTAAAAACCCGCTGGCTGGCATAATATATTGTGCTAAATGTGGTAAGCCTATGCAAAGAAGACCATATAATAAAAAAAATAAACCAGCAACAATTATGTGTTCAAATTCTAAATGTGATAATATAAGTTCTAAATTATTCATTGTTGAAGATAAAATTATACAAGCACTAAAGATATGGATTAATAATTATAAAATAGATTATGAAAAATTATTAGGCAAAAATAGACCTACTGTTAATATTACCTACAAAGAACAATTGAAACAACTAAAGACTAGATTAGTCAAAGAGAAGACTAAACTAAATAAGATATACGATTATTTTGAAGATGGAACCTATAATAAACAAGAATTTGAAGAAAGACTATCAACTCAAAAATTCAAAATTAAAGAATTTAAAGATAAAATTAAGCAATTGGAGATTAAGCTTAAAAAAGAAGAAAACATAGATAAAGAAAGAACGTTAGTATTTCCTAAAATCCAAAATGCATTAGATATATATGATAAATTAGATAATAATGAAGAGAAGAATAAACTGCTCAAAAGCTTGATAAAAAAGGTTACATATTTAAAAATAGAAAAATCTATTAAAAAATTTTCTGACCCAACATGCTTTGAAATACATATATATCCTAAAATTCCTAAAAGTAAATAATACTTAATTTATTTGTTTAAAATATATTATTTTATTCTTTGACTATTGATAACTTAATGGAACAGAAGAATTAGCCCATTTAGAAATGGTTGGAACAATTGTGCATCAATTAACAAAAAATGCAAGTATAGAGGAAATTGAAAAAGCAGGTTTAGCACCATATTATACAGACCATGGTGTAGATGTATATCCAGTATCTGCTTCAGGAGTTCCATTTACAGCTGCATATATTGCTGCAAAAGGTGATGCAATAGCAAACTTACAAGAAGACTTAGCAGCAGAGCAAAAAGCAAGAGCAACCTATGAAAAATTAATTGATTTATGTAGAGATAATCCAGATGTAATAGATCCATTAAGATATTTAAGAGAAAGAGAAGTAGTACACTTCCAAAGGTTTGGTGAAGCATTAAGAGGAATACAAGATAAACTTGCTCAAAAGAAATTTTATACAAATGATATGAATTAACCAAAAGGAAAATAATAAATGGATTTAACTATAGGTTTATTAATACCATTTTTAGGAACAACCATAGGCTCAGCTATGGTTTTCCTAATGAAAAATAAAATAAATAAAAAAATCGAAAAACTATTATTAGGATTTGCCTCTGGAGTGATGATTGCTGCTTCTGTTTGGTCATTATTAATACCCTCAATCGAAATGGCTGAGGAGCAGGGAATAATTGCTTGGATTCCTGCAAGTATTGGCTTTATGATTGGTATATTATTTCTTCAATACACAGATTATTTAGTAAAAAAGATAAAAAACAAAAAAAATCAGACAATTGAAAACACACATAAAAAAATAACTATGATGATTTTGGCAGTAACTCTTCATAATATTCCGGAAGGAATGGCAGTAGGTGTCGCATTTGCAGGAGCTTTAATTGGAAATGCAGGTATAACAATGAGTGGAGCAATTGCACTAGCAATTGGAATTGGTATACAAAATTTTCCTGAAGGTGCAATAATATCAATGCCATTAAAAAACTCTGGTAAAAGTAAATTAAGAGCATTTACTTATGGAACTTTATCTGGAATAGTAGAACCAATTGCATCAATAATTACAATACTTTTAACAAATGCTATTATACCATTATTGCCATATTTTCTATCATTTGCAGCTGGAGCAATGGTTTATGTTGTTGTTGAAGAATTAATACCTGAATCACAAGATGGTTTACATTCAAATTTAGGCACAATTGGTGTAGCTTTAGGTTTTATAATAATGATGATTCTTGATGTTGCATTAGGATAAAGAAACAATAAGAAAAATATATATATTTTTCTTATTGTTTCTTATTGCTTCTATTATTACACTTATATTACATTTTCTTTACAAATTAATTTATTTATTGACAATAACCAAATTTTTTATTAAACTTAATATAGGTAAGAAAATAATTATTAATAAAAAAAAAGAAAGGAGAGTATGGTTATTTAAATAATAAATAAATCATACAAAAAATGAAAATGAAAAAGAAAATATTAGCAACTATTTTAGTACTTATCCTACTTTTATCAAATTTATCTGTAATAGTAAATGCAGAATGGTGGGATGATGGAACAGGAAGTGATTTAAAAAATATTGCTGCAGAAATTACAGATAATCTATATGCAGATAGTAAGTTTAATGCAGAAACTCAACTTGTTGATGCTACAAAAATTCAAATGTATAATTGGGGTTCTTATGGCAAAGATAGAACAAATACATTAAAACCTAGTGATTATACTGAGGATAAAATAGACTATACTGAAGCAAATGGATGGAAACATTATTGGTATGTTCGTGAATTTAATGGTAATGATTTAGTTACAGGAAATAAAATAGAAGTACAAGGATTATACTTTGCTATTCAATTACCACAAGATGTAACTTCTGTAGATGATGTTGCAACAATTGTTTATACAGATGGAATTAAATTTGATGGTAAACTTTATGATGTTTTAATTAATGTTAATAAAATTACAAAAACTGATAATTCAAAAGCAGAAATTTTATTTAAAGCTGGAGAAAGAGTAAAATCTACTGAATCCACAACAGATAGAACTACATACAAATTAGGAGTAAGTCCACAATTAGGAGTAATGACAACAGAAGATCCAGTACAAATTGCTATTGATTATAAAGCATATGATAGAGAAGAAGATAAATATATTGATATATCTGGATTATTTGGAATAACAGATATAGATTGTAATCAAGGTGTATTAGTAAATGATTTTGTTTCTGATGAAGGAAACACTTATTTAAGCGTAGTTGCAAAAGAAGCAAATAATATAGCTTATAAAAAAGAAACAAATTTAAAACAAACTTATTTATACTCTAAAACTGATGCAGATACATTTATGGATTCCGACAAAGAGGCTACAGAACAAAAAGATTTTAAATCAAGAGATAATGCTTATTTAAAAATTGAAGATAAAAATTCTCTTGGATTAACATTTACATTTAATGGTGTAAAAGCTTTATCTGCTTTAAAATTTGATAGATATTTCAAAGTATATCACAAAATTGAAACTGAAGTTGAACCAGCTGATAGAGCAACAATAACAGAATCAATCTTAAATATTACAGATGGAGAAACTAAAACAATTGAATTTAGTCCAAGCAACCCTGTTAAGCAATATTTAAAAAGTATTGAAATAGATGATGAAGTTTTACCTAAAGCTAATTTAAAAGATACACAAGGTAAAGATATAACAAGTTATATATTTAGAAATATTACTGAAAACCATAAAATAAAAGTTGTATATGGTGATATTTATAACATAGAATATGTATTAAATGGTGGAGAAAATGATCCAACAAACCCTTCAACATATACTTCTGAAGATGATGATATAATATTTAAAAATCCAACAAGACCTGGATATGACTTTTTAGGTTGGTATGAAACTCCAACATTTGATGAAGACACAGAAAGAGACAGTATTGCAACTGGATCTACTGGAGATGTTAAAGTATATGCGAAATGGCAAGCAAGTAAAGATACAAAATATACTGTATATCATTATTTAGAAAATGAAAATGGATATTATGAATTAGAAGAAAGAGCAACTGATGTTTTAACAGCTGAAACAGATACTGAAGTAACAGCAAAACCTAAGGCATTTGAAAATTATGTTGAAAACACAAAAATAGATAGAAGAGTTCCTTCTGGTAAAGTAACAGCTGATGGATCACTAGTTTTAAAATTATACTATGATAGAGTTAAATTTAGAGTTACTTTTGAACCTAAAAATGATACTGAAATAGATGATCAAATAGTTAAATATTTAAATACAGCTACTGAACCAACAAAACCAGTAAAAGATGGATATACATTTGAGTATTGGTATTATATAGACGAAAATAACAAAGAGCAAAAATATAACTTTAATACAAAGGTTACAAGAGATTATGATTTAATAGCTAAATGGAAAGAAGTTGAAAAAACAACACCAAAAAAAGAAGATCCAACAACTGCAGATAAAGACATACCAAATAGTGGTAAAGAAGTAATAATATTACCTATTGCATGTGTAGTAATAGTTGTAGGATTTGTATTCGGTAAAAAATACATTAATTTAAAAAGAGATATAAAATAGGCTTTTAAATAACAACAATTATATACAAAACATTTTAAAAATAGTCTAAAAAAATATTATGTTTGAAGTAGAAAACAATAAAAAGTTTTCTACTTCATTTTTTTGGCACTTATTTATTGTAAAATTTTACAAAAAGTGATATAATATACAAAGTTGAAAGGAGTAGACTTATGAATATAGAAGGAATTTCACTATATTTTATAATTACATTATATAAAGAAGGAAAAGATATAAATTATATAGCAAATTATTATCAAATATCAAATGTAAAAAAACTTGTAAATAAGATTCATGAGTTTATTTTAGATAAAAGTTTATTTGAAATATATTCTGAAAGAATTAAAAATATTAAACCTGAAGAATTATATAATTTAAGAGAAAAAGGAATGACTAATATTGAAATAGCAAATTTATATGATATATCTAAAAATAATGTAAAAAATATTATTTCAAAATATTGTAAAGATAATAATTTAAAAAAACCATATTATATTTCAAAAAAGAAACAATTAGATGAAGATGAAATAGAAAAAGATTTACTAAATGGTTTAACTTATAAAGAAATGTGTGCTAAATATGGAGTTGCTACTGCAACTCTTAAAAGAAGATTATTACTTAGATATACTGAAGATGAAATATTTGAAATAAAACACAGAAAATTTTTTGGTGCTTTTAATGATACAAATATTTTAATTAAAATTTATGAAGCAGGAATTAAAACAAGAGATATTTCTAAATATTGTAATATTTCACCTTATATAGTAGAAGATGTACTAAATAAATATTATAAAGTAGAATCTGGACATTTACCAAAATTCATATCTGAAGCAATCTTTAATGAATCAATAAAAACAAATGAACCATTAAAGTTATTACAATATAATGCAAGACAAGCTAATAGAATTATACCAACATATTTAATATATAAATATAATGGATTTATACTTGATGAAAATAATATAAGAAAATATATTGAAGAAAAAGTATTAACAAATAAAAAAGATGAAAGATTTGCAAAAAGAGTATTGGAAGATATTGATTTTTCAAAACTATTGAAAGATAAAAATTATGATATTAAAAATCAAATAACAGCTTTATTATATCATTTACCAAATACTGATTATTCTAATATTTCTGAATTAATTGATATAATTGGTCGGAGATATTGATATTCTAAAAGCAATACTAATTTTAAATTCAGGTAAAGAGTGTAATAAAAATGAAAGTGTAATTGCTTATAATATTATAAAAGAAAAAAGTTTATTAAAAGATAATGATTCGTTAGATGATGTAGAATCTAATATAGAAGATGAACAAAAATAAGGGAGGAATTATGTCAAAACCAATAGTAGCAATAATTGGTAAGCCAAATGTAGGAAAATCAACATTATTTAATTATTTAGCAGGAAGTAGAATATCAATTGTAGAAGATACTCCAGGTGTAACAAGAGACAGAGTTTATGCAGAAACTAATTGGAGAGGTAGAGATTTTACATTGATTGATACAGGAGGGATAGAGCCAAAATCAGATGATATTATTATATCTCAAATGAGAGAACAAGCAAATCTTGCTATTTCAATGGCAGATGTTATTGTTTTTTTAACTGATATTAAACAAGGTGTAACAAGTGCAGATAAAGAAATTGCTGTAATGCTTAAAAAATCTGGTAAACCAATTATTTTAGTATGTAATAAAGCAGATAATTTTGAAAAAGATAGAGAAGAGATATATGAGTTCTATAATTTAGGAATAGGGGAACCATTTCCTATTTCTGCATCAAATGCTTTAGGTATTGGAGATGTATTAGACGAAATCTATAAAAATGTACCAGAGAATGATGAAAGTGAAAATGATGATGAAACCATAAAAGTTGCTGTAATTGGAAAACCAAATGTAGGAAAATCTTCTCTAATTAATAAATTACTTGGCCAAAATAGAGTAATTGTAAGTGATATTGCTGGAACTACAAGAGATGCAATAGATACTGAATTAGAAAATGAATTTAGTAAATATGTTTTAATAGATACTGCAGGAATAAGAAGGAAGAATAAAGTAACTGAATCAATAGAAAAATTTAGCATTATGCGTACATTGCTTGCAATAGAAAGAGCTGATGTTTGTTTAATGATGATAGATGCTTTAGAAGGTGTAACAGACCAAGATGCAAAAATTGCAGGAGAAGCACATGAAGCTGGAAAAGGAGTAATAATTGTAGTAAATAAATGGGATGAATATGAAAAAGAAACCGGTACTTTAGAGCAATATGAAAAAGATATATATAATAAATTAGCTTATTTATCTTATGCACCTATAATTTTTATTTCTGCAAAAACAGGACAAAGAGTAAATAAATTATATGATTTAATAAATGAGGTTGCAAAACAAAATTCTTTAAGAGTTAATACATCAACATTAAATCAAGTAATTAATGAAGCAATTGCAATTGTTCAACCACCAACGGATAAAGGAAAAAGACTTAAAATATTTTATGGTACACAAGCTTCTACTAAGCCACCTACATTTGTTATATTTGTAAATAACAAGGAATTATTCCATTTTTCTTATGAAAGATATATAGTAAATCAAATAAGAAAAGAATTTGGATTAAAAGGAACTCCTGTTAGAGTTATTGTAAGAGAAAAATCAGAAAAATTTGAGTTATAATTTGCAATTTTAGATTTAAAGTTTTATTTTTAAATCTTTATAAATTATGCAAATTAAATATTATGGAGGAAAAAATATGGTATTTGTATGTATTTTAGTTGCTGTATTAGCATATTTAATAGGAAGTATAAATTTTTCAATTATATTTAGTAAAAAGTTTGCTGGATTTGATGTAAGAGAAAAGGGAAGTGGAAATGCAGGAACAACCAATATGCTTCGTTCTGTTGGAAAAAAAGCGGCTGCAATTACCCTTATATGTGATATTTTAAAAGGTGTTGTAGCAATTGGAATTGCAATTGGACTAAGCTATTTCTTTAATGCAGATAATAAATCATTATTAGTTCAAATTGCAGGTATTGCTGTAGTAATAGGACATACTTTTCCAGTATTTTTTGGATTTAAAGGTGGAAAAGGTGTTGCAACATCTATTGGTATTTTAATAATGTCTAACTGGGAAATTGGCTTAATTTGTTTAGCAGTTGGTATTACTTTAATTATTATTACTAAAATGGTTTCCCTAGGATCATGTGTTGCAGCAATTTTATTTGCAATTCTATCTTTTATAATTAAAGATAACTACATAATTGCACAAGGTAGCCCATATACTATATATAGTATTATTTTAGCGGTATTGATATTATTTAATCATAGAAGCAATATTGTTAGAATTATTAAAGGAAAAGAAAATAAAATTAGTTTTAAGAAAAAGAAAAAATAATGGAAGGATCATTCAAATGAAAAATATAGCAATTATTGGAAGTGGAAGCTGGGGTGTAGCTTTAGCTATTCACTTATCAAAATTAGGAAATAATATTAAAATTTGGTCTTATATGGAGGAAGAAAAAGACTTAATTAATAATGAGCATAAATGTAAATTTTTACCTGATGTAGTTTTGCCTGAGAATATAATATGTTATACTTCTTTTAAAGAAGTTATTGAAGAAGCGGATTGCATTTTGCATGTAACACCATCAAAAGTAACAAGAGATGTTGTTAAACAATATAAATATTTTGTTGGAGATAAGCCAGTTATAATATGTACAAAAGGCTTTGAAAAAGAAAGCTTAAAAACTTTAGATGAAGTTGTTTTAGAAGAAATGCCAAATGCAAAAATTGGTGTTTTATCAGGTCCAAGCCATGCTGAAGAAGTAAGTATTGGTAGTCATACACTTTTAGTTTGTGCATCTAAATATCCAGAAATAACAAAACAAATGCAAGATTTATTTATGTGTGATACTATGAGAATTTATACATCAACAGATGTAAAAGGCGTTGAATTAGGTGGAGCACTAAAAAATATAATTGCATTTTGCGCTGGAGTTACATATGGTATTGGAATGGGAGACAATGCTTTTGCTGCCTTAATTACAAGAGGATTAAGTGAAATTGCAAGACTTGGTATTCAATTAGGTGGACGAAAAGAAACTTTTTATGGTTTAAGTGGATTAGGCGATTTAATTGTTACTTGTATGAGTGACCATAGCAGAAATAGAAAAGCAGGAGTTTTAATTGGTCAAGGTAAAAGTATAGAAGAAACAAAAAAAGAAGTTGGTATGGTTATCGAAAGCATAGATAATATTGAAGTAGCTTACCAGCTTGGAAAAAAATATAATATTGATATTCCAATTATAAATACTGTATATAAAGTTATTTATGAAAATCTTGATCCTAAAGAGGCTTTAAAAACATTAATGAATAGAGCTAAAAAGGAAGAAGATTGATATATAATTTAAAAACAACACTTGATTAATTTAGTTGAAATTAAACTAATATGGAAATCTTTCAAATAAATACTTTATTATTTCATTTCCATTTTTATTATTAACTTGAAAGATTAATCCTTCGTCTAAACAAATCCAAAAGTTTAGTTCGAAATCATCATAATTATCAGTATAAACACCGACTAAATCAGCTATTTCAATAGGATTGTTATAGCTCTTTTCCCAGGTGTTTTTCTGTATATTAATATTATTATTATAAAATTTACTTAAAAATCTATTTACTTCATTTTCTTTTTTACTATTAATACTTACAAAAGCTATCATTAAAGAACTCCAAATTCAAAATGTTTATTTTTCCAAACATTTATATATAATAAAGATTATATATATAGTATAGAATATTTTTTAATATTTATTCAAATAATAATTTCGAAAGGAAAATGAATAATGAATAAATTTAAAAATATAGTATTATTTATTATTGCAACTGTTGTAATAGCATTAATAATTATAGTTTGGAATAGTATTACAAGTGAATCAGAAACAAATATAAATAATAAAACACTTTCAGAAATAAAATATTTTGAAAGTAAAATTATCTATATGTTTAATGCTTTAAATAATATTGAATTTGAAAATTATCAATTATCTACTGAAGATATAAGCGAAAAATCTAGTAAAACATCTAACAGTTCAAGTAAATCTAATGAATCAAGTAATAGCAAACAATCAGAAAATGAAGAAGATGGAAAGCCAGATAGTTCAGAATCTAGTGAAAACGGTTCACAAAATAATGATGGAGGGGAAGAGAGTGAAAATAGCGGAGATTCTGAATCAAATTCAAATAAGAACAAAAAATATAGTTTAAATGCAAAAGGAGTTTTAAGCAACAATGAACAAATAAACTGGAATTATATAAAAAATGAAGCAGAATTATTAGAAAATTCAATTTCAACATTAACTTTAGATTTATATGAGATTAGTTTAAATAACAATGAAGTAGTAAGTTTTAGTAATGATTATGATAGATTACTAATTGCTTTAAAAAATGAAGACAAACAAAAATCATTAGAAGCTTTAAATAAATTGTATAATTATATACCGACTTTTTTTAATTATTGTAATAATGATGAACAATATAATATTATAGTTAGTACAAAACAAAGTATTTATAATGCATATAGTATTCTTGATTTAAATGACTGGGATTTAATAGAAAAAAATCTTCAAGACGCTTCTAAAAAGTTTTCTAGCTTATTAACAGATATTAATTTACAAAGTCTTAATCAATATACTGTAAATAAGTGTTATATATCTTTAAATCGTTTAATAAATTCAGCAAAAGAGCAAGATAAAGAGATTTTTTTAATAAAATATAAGAATTTACTGGAAGATTTGAATAGTTTGTGATATAATTAGATTTAGAGTAAATTGAATAGTCGCTGGTAAAAACCGAAAGGTTTTACAAGAGGAAAGTCCGGGCTCCATAGAGCAAAGATGCTAGATAACGTCTAGTGAGGGAAACCTTAAGGAAAGTGCAACAGAAAATAACCGCCAATTATGGTAAGGGTGAAAAGGCGAGGTAAGAGCTCACCGCTGTTATGGTGACATAACAGGTCAGTGTAAACCCCATCTGGAGCAACACCTAAATTAGAAGATTAAGCCTGCTCGGCGCCTTCTTAAGTTGCGTGGCTTGAGGTGTATAGCAATATACATCCTAGATAAATGACTATTTTAAAAGACTGAACCCGGCTTACAGATTTACTCTTTTTTTATTTTTTCTATTGATTTTTTGGAAAAATATGGTATAATATATATTAGTTTTATTTTATAATTAATTAATTCTTAAAATTTCCCCAAAATATAATAAATAAAATTAAATAATAATTATATAGGAGGTTCTTATGCCAAATTTAGAAGAAATGATATTAGCTGATTTAAAGGAATTAGCTAAGGAAAATAATGTTAAAAATATATCAAAATTAAAAAAAGAGGATTTAATTACAGTTTTAAAACAAGTATTAGTTGTAGAAGATGAAACAGTTGATAATGAAATTAATGCTAATGAAGATTCAATCTATGATGATAATAATGATTTAACTGAAAAAAAAGAAGTTGTAGAAAGAAAATATGATGAAAATGGAGAGCCAATAGTTGATTATAAACTAACTAATGAATCAGACGAAATTGTTGAGGGAATATTAGATATTTTACCTGATGGATATGGTTTTTTACGTGGAGATAACTATTTATCTAGCCCAAAAGATGTTTACTTATCTGCAATACAAATAAAAAGATTTAGATTAGATAATGGAGATATTGTAAAAGGTATTTCTAGATTAAAAGAAGGTGAAAAATTTCCATCATTAATATTTGTTGGAGAAGTAAATGGTGAACATCCAGAAAAAGCAATGAAAAGAAAACGCTTTGATGAATTGACTCCTATTTATCCTAATGAAAAACTAAAATTAGAAACTGATAATAATGATTATGCTATGAGAATGATTGATCTAATTTCACCAATTGGAAAAGGGCAGAGGGGAATGATAGTTGCTCAACCAAAAGTTGGTAAAACTACATTAATCAAAAAAATAGCCAATAGTATTACTAGCAATAACCCAGAAGTTGAGTTAATTGTACTTTTAATTGATGAAAGACCAGAAGAAGTTACAGATATGAAAAGATCAATTAATGGACAAGTAATTTATTCAACATTTGATGAACTACCAGAGCATCATATAAAGGTTGCTGAAATGGTTCTTGAGAGAGCTAAAAGATTAATTGAACAGAAGAAAGATGTTGTAATTTTATTAGATAGTATAACAAGATTGGCAAGAGCATATAACTTAGTTATTCCTTCATCTGGAAGAACTTTATCTGGAGGTTTAGATCCAGCAGCATTACATAAACCAAAAAAATTCTTTGGTGCAGCTAGAAATATTGAAAATGGTGGTAGTCTTACAATTTTAGCAACTGCATTAATAGAAACAGGTAGCAGAATGGATGACGTAATATTTGAAGAATTTAAAGGTACAGGTAATATGGAAGTCCACTTAGATAGAAAACTATCAGAAAAACGTATTTTCCCAGCAATAGATATTAATAAATCAGGTACAAGAAGGGAAGATTTATTGCTAACTAAAAAAGAGCTTGAAACTGTTTTTGCATTAAGAAAAGCCATGAATAGTATGCCAGTTTCTGATGTTACAGAACAGATTTTAAATATGATGACACAAACTAAAAATAATCAAGAATTTTTAAATAAAATTGATGATTTTGTAAGAAAATTCAAATAAAAAATAATATAAAAAATACAATAAAAACTTAAATATTCTATAGTTTTTGTTGTATTTTTTATATAATTTGATTTATTTACATAATATTTACAAATATTGAAAAATATGTTATAATTAAATAGTATAGACGCAAGCGTCTATTTAATAACTTTTCAACATGCAATTTTGCCAGAGGTTGCATTTCCATATATACATTCGTTAGACAAACAATATATTTATTTTATTATGGAAGGATGATTTTCGTGAAAACAATTAGAGTTAAAAGAATAGCAATTATATCATTAGTGCTTGCACTAGTTTTGGGGGTAGGAGTATTTCTTATTAATAAGACAATGCTTCCTCCTCAAGAGAAAATTGAGGAGCTTGTCAGGTATGCTGATAATATCGCATATCTGCGGCAGGGTGTAAACGAGTCGGCACTCTCTAAAGCTCAAGATGTAAAAGTTACAACTGAGCTAGACGAAAGGTCAAAAGATAAATCCGAGCTGCACTACATTGTTAAATTGCAGCATAAGGATCATCTTGGCTTAGTTGAGGTGGTATACCCTTGCAAAAGGGATACATCAGGGAAACTTATGATTGGTGTGCCGTATAGAAATACCAAGATATACGTTAATTCTTTAGCAGAATACATAACAATCTGCATAATAGCTTTTATTGGATTTTTTTTAGTATTATGTATAATTGGAATAGAATTATACAAGAATCAATCTGGCAAGAGTGATGCGTAAGCAT
>JAFRFO010000033.1 GCA_017434295.1 Clostridia bacterium | reverse complement strand
ACCACCACCTTTTTCTTTATAGTGGTATTATATACCATAATAAGAAAAAAGTCTGTAACACTAGTATAACATTAGTATTACAGAGCTTGTAATATTCTGTGGATAACTATTTTTAATTTTTATCTAGACTGAACAGTAACTATTTATTTTCTTGCTTTGTTTCTTTACTTGTTACTTCTGAATCAACTGTTTTTATCGGTTCTGATTCAGTAGCTGGCTTTTTAGCTTTAGCCTTTGGTTCAACATTTGTATCTTCAACAGGTTTTACTGGCTCAACTGGTTTAACTGGTTCTACATTTGATTGATTTGTTGGCTGAAATGGCCATTGTTGATTTTGTGGTTGACTTGGTTGTTGATATGGATTTTGTTGAACTGGATTAGGTTGATATTGGTTTGGTTGGTATTGATTTGGTTGTTGGTAAGGACCTGGTTGATAAGGATTTGGTTGGTATGGTCCTGGTTGTTGATATGGTCCTTGTTGTACAACAACAACATTTTGTTTATTTTTTCCTCTAATTATTCCTATTATTAAAATAATTACACTTATTACAACAAGTGCCAAAGAATAAGTTCTTAATTGACTAGGTGTTATTCCTAAATCTAAGGCTAATCTTAATTGTGTTGTAAAAGAGTCAAATGATCCTAGCCAAATATATGTAGCAATACCTGCTATTGTTCCCAATATTCCTACAATAATATCCATTATTTTACTTACTATAACCAATATTAGTAAAACTATTCCAACTACAGCACATATAATCATCGCTTCATTCATAATTCTTATCCCCTTTCGTTTTTTCTACATTTTATCATTAGTATTTTTAAATATCAACATTTTTTTACAAAAAATTTTTACATTCTTTGTTTTACCGCTTCGTACATTACAATTCCTGCTGAAACAGAAGCATTAAGGGAAGTAACTTTACCTTTCATTGGAATTTTAACTAAAAAGTCGCAATTCTTTTTAACTTTATCACTCATGCCTTTTCCTTCATTACCAATCACTATACCAATTGGGCCTCTATAATCTTCTTCATAATAATATTTTGAAGTAGATATATCTGTGCCACAAATCCAAAGTCCGCTTTCCTTTAATTCAGTAATAGCATCTGTAGTATTTGTAACTCTTGCCACTTTCATATATTGAGCTGCTCCACTTGATACTTTATTAACTGTACTATTTACTCCCGCTGCTCTATGTTTAGGAATTATTATTCCATGAACTCCTGCTGTTTCTGCCGTCCTAATTATTGAGCCTAAATTATGTGGATCTTCAATTCCATCTAATATTAATACAAATGGTTTTTCATTTCTTTCATTTGCTACATCTAATATATCTTGAACCTCACAATATTCAAAAGGTGGTACTATTGCAATAACACCTTGGTAATTCTCATTTTGAGCCATTTGATCCATTTGTCTTTTATCTTTTTCTACTATTATAATACGTCTTTCTTTAGCAATTCCTAATATTTTATTAATAGAACCATGTTTTTCTCCACGTGTTACATATATTTTATTAATATCTTTTCCACTTTCTAAAAGCTCTAAAACTGAGTTTCTTCCTTCAACTTGGTCTTCAAAGTTTTTTTCTTCTTTTTGATTATTAAAATTTCTTTTTCCAAAATCCTTTTCTTTATTAAAGCTTTTTTTATTGAAACTATTTTTATTATCTTTTTCCATTTATTTTGCTCCTTCCTTTTTTGTTTTTAAAAGTAATTCATCAAAGTCTGATATATATAATTTATCTTGAACAATCCTATATTTTTCAAACTCTGTTTCTGCATGAAGTTTAGCCATTTCTGCTGATATCTTTCCATTATCTTTTAATATTTCATGATCCCATAATTTTAAAAATCCATTTAAACGTTCTTCCCAATCTGCCATTGTCATTGGTATATGCCTCATTGCTTGCATTTCTGCTAAATCTAAATAAGCTGATACCATTCTTTCTAATTGACCAATTTCAGTTTCATTTAAATAATTTTTTGCAATTACAACATCATATTTATGTATTTTGCTATTTGGCGCTCCTTCCCATGATGTTAATCCCATATTTTCTTTTTTGTGGTCTGCTCTATTATATATTATTTCTGCCGCAGTATTTCCAGAAACAGCATAATGAAGTTTGTTTTGAACACTAGTAAAAAATCTAATTGTTGATTTTGCAGTTTTATCATAATCAATTGAAGTTGCATATATATCTGTAATTTTTTGATAAAACTTTCTTTCTGACATTCTTATTTCTCTTATACGTTCTAATTGTTCTTCAAAATATTTTTCTGTTAAAATTGAGCCACCATTTTTAAGTCTTTCATCATCCATTACCCAACCTTTTATTGTGTAATCTTTAATTATTTGATTTGCCCATTTTCTAAATTGTACTGCTTTTTCGTTATCCACCTTAAATCCTATTGCTATTATCATTTGAAGATTATAATGTGCAACATTTCTTGAAACATCTCTGTTGCCTTCTTTTTGAACTATTAGGAATTTCCTAATAGTTGAATTTTCATCTAATTCATTATCATTATATATATTCTTTATATGTTCATTAATTGTAGCAACATTAACTCCATAAACAGTGGCAAGCATTTTTTGAGTTAGCCAGATATTTTCATCTTCATATCTAACTTCTATTGATTCTTTATCATCTCCAATTGCTGCTACATATGTTAAATATTCTGCTGCACTTGAACGAATTGTTATTTCATTTTTATTATTACTACTTTTTATTGTTTTTTTATCCATTTATTAACTTCCCTTTTTATTAATCTCTTTTTGCTCATCTTACTTATTATTTGGTAATGATTTCATAAGCATATCAAAATCACTTTGTAATTCTTTCATTTCTCTTTCTCTATATATTTGAAATTCTTTTTCTGCTTTTGCAATTGCATCTTCATGCGATATTTTACCATTACCTTCTAATATTTTTCTTCGATTTAATAGTATTTGGTTGTCCAATTCTTGAACCCAATCTTGCATTTTCATTGTTCTTTGTTCTAATGCTTGTAATTCTGCAAAATCCAAGAATTGTGATACTAGTAAATTTAGTCTTTGTAATTCAATTTCTGATAAATAGTTTTTTGCAATTTTAACATCATCTATTGTAACATAATCGCCTTTAAAATTTGTCATACCAACATAAGGCTTTTCATTATCTACTCTATCATATATTAATTCTGCAGATGTATGTTCATGTACTGCATAGTGTAATTTATTTTGAACTGTTGCAAAAAAATTTTTTGTTATATCTGCTCTTGGATCATAATCTATACTTGTTGCATATATATCAGTTACTTGTTGATAAAAATTTCTTTCACTTGAACGAATATCTCTAATTCGTTGTAATAATTCTTTAAAGTATCTATTTCCACCTTGTTTTAATCTTTCATCATCCATTGTAAAACCTTTTTGTATGTATTCATGTAATCTTTGTGTGGCCCATATTCTAAATCTTACTGCAACCTCTGATTGAACTCTATATCCTAAGGCAATTATCATATCTAAATTATAGTGGTCAATGTTTCTCTTAACACTTCTACTACCTTCGTTTTGAACTAATAAGAATTTCTTATTAGTTGAATCTTTTGGTAATTCATTTTCTTTATATATATTTGAAATATGCATAGAAATATTTTCTTGAGTTGTTTTATAAATTTCTGCTAATTGATTTTGTGTAAGCCAAATATCTTCGTCAGTAAATGTAACATTTACTTTAGTAATTCCATCTTTATCTTCATAAATTAGAATATCATTTTTGTTGTCCATAATTGCCTCCTTTTTTATAAAATGTTTTGCTTATCTTCTTGTATTATTATACATACCTCTTTATCATATTTCAAGCGAACAAATTGATTTTTAAAAAATAATACAAAATAAACCCTCCTTGTTAAACATTTTTGTCTAACAATTTGGGTTTACTTCAAGCCTGACAGGCTTTATTTTAAAGCTTCTAACGAAGCTTAATTTGCTTGACTTGTAACTCGTTATTTACATAACGAGTTAATTTATTTCTAATTTCTTATGAAATTAGAAAGTCGTGCACAAGCGAACATAGATTGTATCTGTCTTGCTGAGGTTGTTCATGCCACCAAAGTTGAAGTCCGCGCGCCACGCGCTGCTAGAACTGCGCTCGGTAGAAGACCAGTAGTAGTAGCTAAGCCCCCTACTACTACTGCCATAGTTACTACTTGTTACACTAAATGCACTTCCAAACATTGACCATTGCTCTTTTGTTGGTAATACCCAAGTATTATTTGTTCCACCAGTTAATGCACATGCATCTGCCCAAGTATATGTTGAACTCGTTCCACCTTCATTATCCATAGCCATTACAAGGAATCTATTTTTTGAGCCTCCACCTGTTGTTTCAGTTATTACACCTGTTGTTGTATAACCACTATCTGGCATTCTTGTCTTTCCTGTTGGTATTACGGAACTTACTGTATAATTTTTATAATCTGAAGCTGTTGTTGATGTACCACTTGGGAATGACCATGCTCCATTTGAGTTACCCCATGGGCTTGAAGTAGAATCTGGTTTTTGCATTAATAAATCCGCGTATATTATTCCCCATTTTCCATCTACTTCTGCATAATATCCTACATAACTTGTTGTTGCTGAAGCTTCTACTGGTGCTTCAATTACAGTTACTGTTACTTCTGCACTTACACTATTGTCTGCATTTTTTGCAGTTATTTTTACAGTTTCTCCTGCTTTTCCTACTACTCCTGTTACTGTTGCTGTGTTTTGTCCACTTGATACTACTGTCGCTACAGTTTCATCTTTACTTGACCAAATTACACTATCTGTTGCATTTTGATTTATTGCTACACTTAAAGTTATTGTTCTTCCTTCTCCTACTTCTGGACTTGCTGGTGTAAATGCTCCTATAGATGTTATTGGAACTGGGTCAATCCAAGTTATTACTCCTTCACTACTTACTGTTCCTTGTATAAATGCTGCAGTTTCTCCTGTTTTTGTTGCTGTTATTCTTCCTGCTGCTACAACAATTTTGTACCCATCTGTTGTTACATTTTTGCTTGTAGATAATTCTTCTTCTAAATATGTAAGAATTGTTCCTGCATTTGATGTTCTATCTACATATTTTGCCTCATAGTAGCTTTGTATTTTTCCTGCTACTAATAATGTTGCTGCATCTTTTGCAGCTCCTTCTTCATTTTTTTGCCTTGCCTCTACTGCCTTGTTTGGTGCACTCTCATTGCTACTTATTGCCGCAATTGTTACTCCTGCTAGTATTAGCAAGACTATAATTGTGATAATTAAGGCAATTAAAGTAATACCATTTTGTTTGCTTTTTAATGCTTTTAGCATAAACTTTTCCTCCTTTTTTTACTTTTTTTATATATCTTTTTATCAATTTATAATTTGATAAAAAATGTT
>JAFRFO010000032.1 GCA_017434295.1 Clostridia bacterium | reverse complement strand
GTTTATTTTTTTCTTTGATTCTGTATTATCTAATTCTATCTTTTTATTTTCACCTTGCTTATTTTTTTCTTCTAACCAAAAAGAATTCATTTTATCTCACCATCCTTTTTTAGTATGGCTAAATAAAATGAATTCTAAACATTTATTATTCAATCAATCTTCTTTTATGTGCATTCCATATTTTTAATATCTATAATGCTTTAAATTTACATAAAATTGACTTTTCGCCAGAAATTTGGTACAATGATAAAGTATTCGCCGTGCACGAATGTAAATAAAGCACAATTCATACCAACATGCCAAGTTTTTTCAAAAAGGAGGAATGACATCAATGGCAAATACTAAAGAAGTAGCTAATGCTGCTGCAAAGTGGTGGACAGACATTATATCTATGTCAAAGACATTGGATGAGATTCAGATATGTTTCTTTTATGAACTTCTTGTAGCTCGCATCCAAAACGAGCTCAAGGAATCACCAAGCCTCGAATTAGAATGCGATAATTGTCCTTGCAATATCCTCGCAGAAATTGCTGAGGAGGTTGGAATAGCTGAAAGCTTTTTCCCTTCCAAGGTTATAATGGTAATTTCAAGAAATTCGGTGAAGTTAAAAGATTCACATGATGGGCCTTGGTTAGAGCTTTACCCTAAAAATGAATATATGTAAGTCCACTATAATCAAAAAAGACTCCTGTTAATTCAGGAGTCTTCTTTTAAAATCTTTCATCTTCAAATAATTTTTAATTATTTTATAATAAAAAATATTATAAAATATAGTATTTTATAAAAATATATGTTATACTAAGTATAATAAATATAAAAGATTAAAGGAAGGAAATAATGCTATGCATGAATTTTGTAAATATTATGATGGAACAGAAGTAGTTTTTACAGATATTATAAAAAATGAAAATGGAGAGGAGACAATACAAATACATTTTGAAAGACCTACTGAAAATGGTTTTGATAGTGTAAGATTTGAATTGCCTACTTATAAAATACTATATAAAGATGGTAACTATTCAGATGAAGAAATTGAATTATTTAAAACAATAGTTGAACGTAGTGCTGCATCTTTTTATAGATGGGCACGAGAAGGAGGAATTAAAATTGCCTAATATCTTTGAAATAATGCGGTTATAAAATATATTTTTGGTCAAATGAAAATGAAGAACCAATACATGTTCACATATCAAAGGGAATTCCTGTTTCTAATTCAACAAAAATATGGCTTACCATATGTCTAAAATGAATTATAAGTATAAAAGATTTGCTATACTAAATATAGATATTAGAGACAATATGCCGATGCCATAGGCTTAAGCCTATAATGAAAAGAAAAATAGCTTAATACTTGATGACAAGTGTTAGGCTATTTCTTTTTTTATTTCATATTATCTGTTAGCTCTAACAGATCCGTCGTTGGTGCGATTTCGAAACAGGTATGCGAAAAAATGGCATACTTTGTTTTGAACACAATTATATAATTCGATTTATTGTTTTTACTTTAACATAGAATTTATAAATATACAATATTTTTTGAATAGAAATGAAATTTTTTACCTACATTTTTGTATTTTTTAATTGTTTATTTTTTTCTTTTTCAAGTTGTTTTAAACTTTTTTTAGGAGTAGGCAAATCTTCTGGCATAGTTCCGTCCTGCTTCTTTAATTGCTTTTCTAACTATTTTTCCAATTTTATTATGAGTATCACAAGCTTTCTTTTCAGTATCAACATTATCTTTTTTTAATCTTTGCTCTGTTTGAGAAATTCTAAATAAATTAGCAATAAGTTCATCACTTCCCATATTATCTAAAATGTCCTCTCTATATCTTAATCCTTTTCTTTTTGCAATATCATCAGCAGTTTCTCCATTATATAAACCTTTATAACCTGCATTATGAAATTTATCAAAATTCTTTACTCCTGCATTTTTAGCTGCTTGGTTAAGTGAATAATTTCCTTTTTTAGTCAAATTTCTTTGATAAAATCTTTTTTCATCTTCTGTTAAAGAACTATATTCTTTTTCTGTAATTTCTTGTTTTCTAGTTTGAATTGCAAAATATGTTTGTGCTAAAGCTATAACTTTCTTTCTACTATCTCCATTTTGTGCAATTAAGTAAGTAAGCCCAAGGAACTTCCCCTTGAGCTTCTCTCAGAACCGTAC
>JAFRFO010000031.1 GCA_017434295.1 Clostridia bacterium | reverse complement strand
CACTCCTTTCTGATATTTTGTTGGCTTGAACACTAACATTATATCACTAAGTTTGATATCTTTTTCTATAAGCTTTTAAAACAACACCAGCATAGCTGGCGGTTTTTTGTCTCGCTTGTAGCTCGACGCACTAAAGTGAATCAAAATAAATAATTTGTTTTTGCGTACCTTGGTGTCGCAACTTACAAATAAAAAAATCGAAGAAAATAAACTTTCTTCGATTTTTTATTTAATATGTCAGTTGCTCCATTCGCCCTACGCTTCGCTCCGGTTGGTCGCTTACGCGGTACTTAAAACTAATTATTTATTTTAATCCAATAATTTCAATGTTACATTTTCTATTTTATACTTATTAGTTGCTTCATCTAACTTATATTGTATTAAGCTCGTAGATAAATGCTCTTCATTTTGACGTAAGTCTGTTGTAAATAATAGTGATATTTTAGATATTTCATTTTGTGTTGTAACTATTTCTTTAAAAGCTTCTGCCATGTGTTTGTCATCTTCTGCAACTATTATTAATTGTGGCATTGTGCTATATCCAGAATCTCCTGGTACAAAATTTTCATAAAAATCCTTATAAAGTTTTATTTTGTCAATTAATTTCTTTTGCCAGTCATTCTCTCTTCTAATTACTTCAAATATAAAATCAATTGATTTACTGGCTTTTGTAAGTTTTACTCCCCCACCTGTTGCTTTAAAAGCCTTTCCAGCTATTTTTGCATTTAATGTAGGTTTAATAGTATAACCTGCAAATGCTTTTACTTTTGTTTTATAAGCAATTAGAATTTGATTTCCAGCAAGTCTTTTCTTTATCATAGAAACTGGTTTTGTATTATCAGACTGTTGCCATTTACATTCAATTTCTTTTGAATTTAATAGGTATTTTCCCATTTTTTCTAGGCAATAAATTCTATATACACCTTTGCCTTCATCTGAATTAAAATAATATCTTGTTAGGATTTTACATTTTACTAAGCTTTCTAATTTATTATTCAATTTATCTTGAGATTGTGGATCAATTCCTTGTAACTCTAATAATTGATAAATTTGTCTAGAAGTGATAAATTCAAATTGATTTACTATCTCTAATATTGCAAAATGTATATCTGTAATATGTCCTATATCAATTTTATGTACTATTTGATTCATAGAAACATATCCATCTTTTCCATCAAAGGTTTTAATTTCTCCTTCTCTCATTGCAAATGGTGATACTTGCGCTTTTATTTCATTATCTTTTACCATATTTCCTCCTCCTGACAACTAAAAATTCCAGTTGTCATTACTATTATTGCCATTAGTAACAGGCATATTTAGCAAAAATTATATTAATAACAATTTAACTTTTCTTCTGTCGTAGTCTATTCTTTTTATATAAACTTCAACATTTTCTCCGTATTCCAAGCCTTCTTTGTATTCAGCCATACCTACTAAATTTGGAGTTAGTTCTATAAAAATTCCATTCTTATTTTTTTCTGTTTCTCTTACAATCCCCTTTGCTATTTGACCTACTTCAAACTTTTTAGCATTTTCTTCCCATGTACCTAAAAGTTCTTTATAAGATAAAATAACTTTTCCTTCTGTTCTATCTATAGATTTTACCACAACTTCCAGTTTTTGTCCAATTTTTACTCTTTCAAATGGAGTCTTTATTCTAGCAACTGATAAATCTTCTATATGTGCAAGACCTACCACGCCTCCACCTATTTCTATAAATACTCCATAACTTTCAACTCTTTTTACTATTCCGGTTACTTTATCTCCAACTTGTAAGCTATTTTTTACCCAATTTAAAGCATCATTTTGTACATTTTTTCTTGACAAAATTGCTGTTCCATTTTCTTCTACATCTTTTACTTTAAATTGTACAAATTTATGTACTTTACCAACACATAAATTGGTTTTAGGTAATCCATCTGGCTGTAGGTGAATAGCCTCCACCTCATTTCTTGGTATTATTCCTTTGTAATTTCCTAAATCCAAGTGTAAATTGTAGTTTTCATCACAATTTGTTACTATTCCTTGTAGGATTGTTTGATTATTTATTACTTCTTGTATATTTGATTTATCTAGTGTTGAAACTACATTGTTCCAACCTTCTGGCATAAATGTTTCTTCTGTCATTTGTTTCTCCTTAATCTTTTGTTTTTTACATTATATAGTTTTGACAAAGATTTTTCAAGAGTTTTTTAATTAAAAGTATAATATATTAATTTTTGAAAACTTTGCTGTCGAAGCCTCCATATTTTAAAAATAGGATGTCGGCTTCTTCAATCGCACTTCGCTTCGCTCCGTTTGGTCGCTGCGCAGTTTTCTAAATTAATATATTACACTTTTTACTTCAAAATCTTTTAAATATCTCCATTTTCCAAGTTGTAAATCTTTTACTGAAATATCTCCTATTTTCGTTCTATGAAGTGCCAAAACCTTTCTTCCAACTGCTTCGCTCATTTTCCTTACTTGTCTATTTTTTCCTTCATGTATTGTAATTTCTAAACGCGATATATTTTTTTCAATATCTGTTTTTAAAATCTTTACTTTTGCAGGCTTTGTTTTATATGGGGTTCCATTATCATCTATTTCAACACCATTTTTTAAGCTTTGTACTTCTTCATCTGTTATAATTCCTTTTAAAGTTACTGTATATGTTTTAGTTATTTCATGTTTTGGGTGAGTTATTTTATACACAAAATCTCCATCATTTGTTAAAATCAGTGCTCCCGAAGTATACATATCTAGCCTACCGCATGGCACAACTCTTTCTTTAACTTTTACCAGATTTAAAACTGTGTCCCTATCAAATTGGTCTTTACTTGTTGTAACATAACCTATTGGCTTATTTAACAAAATATATACTTTTTTTACTTCACTTTCCACAATTTTTCCATTATATGTTACTTTATCTTTTTTAGGATTTATTTTTGTTCCTAATTCAGTAACAATTATTCCATTTACTTCTACTTTTCCTGCAAGTATCAATTCTTCTGATTTTCTTCTAGAGGCTACGCCCGCTTCTGCAAGAAATTTTTGTAATCTAATACTTTCCATTTTTTTATTTCCTTTTTTGCTTAATTTATTTTTTACTACCATTCACTGTTAAAATTTATCAATTATTTCTTGAAAATATGTAGGAATTGGTGCTTCAATAAACATTTCTTTTCCTGTTATTGGATGTTTAAATCGAATTGATTTTGCATGAAGACATTGCCCAACAATTCCCCATTCATTTTTTCCATTAGAATAAGTTGTATCTCCTATTATGGGATAACCAATTTCTGATAAATGGACTCTAATTTGATGAGTTCTACCTGTTTCTATTTTTACTTCTAATAAAGTGTAATTATTATTTCTTTTTAATACTTTAAAATGAGTTACTGCATTCTTACCAGTTTTTGTAACAGCCATCTTTTTTCTGTCTTTAGTACTTCTACCAATTGGCATATTTATTGTTGCTTCATTTTCTTTTACTGTTCCTCTAACTAATGCAATATAAGTCTTTTCTACTTCGTGATTTTTAATCTGCTCACTTAAATTTATATGTGCTTTATCATTTTTGGCAACAATTAAAACTCCAGATGTATCTTTATCTAATCTATGTACTATACCTGGTCTAATTTCTCCACTAATACCAGATAATGTGTCTTTACAAATTGCCATTATTGCATTTACTAAAGTTCCATCTAAATTACCATTTGCGGGATGCACTACCATTCCTTTAGGCTTGTTTACTACTATTATATCATTGTCTTCATATAAAATGTCTAATGGAATTTCCTGTGCTTTTAAATCAATTTGTTTAGCTTCTACTTCTTCTATTGTTATTCTATCATTTTCTTGAACTTTATAAGATGGCTTTGTTTTATTCCCATTTACAGTTATTTTTTGTTCATCAATTAACCTTTGAATTGCTACTCTTGAATATTCTGTTTTTTCTGCAAGATATGCATCTATTCTTTTTGGTTCTTCTTTTACTATTATCTCTTTCAAAACTATCTCCTTTTAAATAAAAAACTTGTTTATTATTATAACGACTCTTGTAATTTTTTATCTTATACAAATTATAACAGATTAATTAACTAAAATCTAGATAAATATACAATAAACACAAAATTGCCAATTGAACCCGGCCCCGATGGCAATTTTAAAAGAAGCGATTTTTAAACCGCTTCTTTATTTTCTTCTTCACTATTTACTTCATTTTCTGTATCATTTTCATTAATTACTTCTAGGCTACCAACTGAAACTTCATAAGCAACTCTTGTTTCTGATGTTCCATCTTCAAACTTTTTCTCATAAGTTCTAGATTGAACTCTTCCTACAACTTTTACTTGTGTTCCAACTTCAATTGTTTGGCAGAATCTAGCGTTTCTTCCCCAAGCAATACATGGTATGTAGTCTGATTTATTATATGCTCTGTTTACAGCAAGTAATATGTCTGCAATTTCTCTACCAAATGGAGTTTGACGATAAATAGGTTTTTTACATATATAACCAATTAATACAACTTCGTTTGTTATTGTATCTTTTTTTACCATTTCGTTTTCTGCTTCTTCAGCATTTTCTTCTACTTCAATAACATCTTTAGCAAAAACAGTTAATATTAGTTTATTTTTTTCGTTTTCATAACTGTTATATGATCTAAATTGACCTTTTACTAAAAGTTTTCTTCCTTCTGTTAACATTTCATCTGTTATAATTCTTTCAGAAATTGTTACTGGAATAATGTCTGAATTTCCACTTAGTCTTGGTATTTCTAAGTTAAATACATAAAACCTTTCTCCATAAATTTCATGACTTAGTCTTTTCTCTCCTGTTACCTTTCCAACTAAAGTAATATAGTTGTTTTCTAAATAATTTGTATCCAATTTGTTTCCTCCCCTATCTTTTTTATATTTATCAATTGTACTTTCTTCTATCAAGCATTTAATCTTTTATTATTATACTACATTTTTTTGGATTTGTCTACATAAAAAGTTAATATTTTTCAATTTTTCCTAATTTTGTATATGTTTTAATGATTATTTTTATTTTATTAGAAGAAAAATAACTTTTTTATAATGAATTCAATTAAAATTTCATATATATTTGTTCTATCTATTTTGTTTATTTTATAGCTATATTCTCCTTGTTCAACTTTTTTATTTTGAATAGTTTTAAACTCCCTTTGAACTGAAATAAGCATATTTTCGTCTGTTATACTAGAAAAAGTAACTGTGGCTTTTTGATTTAACCCAAATGTTATTACATTTGTTGTAATGTTAGAAAATGGATTATTTATTACTTCTAAATCTGAATTTATAATAAAATATTTAACATTATTGCATATATTGTTTATTGCTTGTGTTTCTACTATTACTTTATCTAAAGAATTTAAAATAACAATAGCATCGAATTTAACCCTTTGTAAATTATTAATACTGTTCTTGTTAATGTTTATTAGTGTTATATCATTTTTATTCATATCTTTTAATAGATTTTTTCTTATAAAATCGTACTTTTGCTTTTCAGCTACAATACCAATAAAAGCCATGAAATGCACCTCTTTTGGCTTTTATTATTTCCTTTTTTAGTATTATTATTCGCCATTATTAAGTTTAAAAAATGATTCATAGTTATTTATAAAATCAATTATATTAAATAATAAGTCATATTTCTTAAAAAAATCTTAAAGCTTTTAACATTCTTTTAATTCATATTTCCACTTGTATCAACACTATTTGTTTCGTCATTTGGTACAAGGCTACATTCTTGTTCTTTTTGTTCTTCATTAATTGATTGTTCTTTTTTATTGTTATCTTTTTCTGAATTTGATTCTGGATTTGTATTTGTTTTAACTTCATCATTTGAAGAATTTGCATTTGAATTTGTCTCAACGCTATTTGATGTTTCAGCTTTCGTGCCTGTTTGAACATCTTTTGGAGTATTTGTGCTTGCTATAAAAAACAATAAACATACTGTAAGTATTGAAACTAAATATGCATAAATCTTTTCTTTATTAAATACTAAAAACATAAAAATCTTTCCTTTCAATATATCTTTTATATTTTTATGTTCTATTATCAATTATATGCCAATTTGCCATAATCACTTTTCTACATAAATCTTCATATTATATAGAAATAGTCAATTTTTTTATAATAGTATTTTTATTTACCAATAAAATATTGACCAAGTAAATTTAAGAAAGGATGAATTATAATGGATGAATTCAAAAAACCTGAATGTCCTAAAATTGATGTTGATGGAGTAATAAACAAAGGAAAACAATTTGATTTAGACATAGTTTTACCAGAAGATAGAAGAGACGTAATTTACGGAATAGTTAGAAATTGTTTTAAAGAGCCAATTTCTGACGCTGTTGTAAAATTAGTTGAAGTTGTATACGACCACGGCAAAGAAGAAAGAAGACCTGTAGGCCATACTTTTACTGATAAAGAGGGAGAATTTGTATTTGGACCTTTATGCCCAGATAAAAATTATGCTATTCAAATTTGGGTAAATGATACTAAACAATATAAAATATGTGCTAAATGCCATCATGAAGGTAATTGCTTAAGAGGTAAAAAAGAAGATAAATGTGATTGTTTTGTAGATGATGATATTCCTATGCCAAGATCTGCTGAGACTGATGATGTAGAAGAAAATGAAGTTGAAGAGTAAACTTATATTCCTTTAAGATTAGTATTTAACAGAACCAAGAATAATAATTGTAAAAAAGCAAAAGACAGGTAATTGAAATTACCTGTCTTTTGCTTTAGCAGCATTTGAGCAAGGAAGAATATCTCTCCATCTGCTCAATGTCGAGCCCGGTGAGAGCGGAACAAACTTCAAAAGCGTCTAAATACTTTGCGACTTCCGATTTTGTCATGCTCTCAATTGGTTTCTTTTCATTCATAAGCTCATTTACCAACATCCGAGACTCTCCCAATGATGCCGTGACCTTGCAGCCAAACAGACCCAAATTACCTAATGCCAATGTCATAGTGACTCCTCCTTTGTTGTTTTTTGTTGTCTTTACTGCTATTTATTTAAACTGGCCATCCAGCCAAGTTATATATATTATAACACTTTTTTTCGAAATAGTCAAATTATGTAAATTTTTATATTTATAAATGCAATACTCTTTGTTTTATTTCCTTAGTTTTACCAACATTCCAGAAGTTTTCTCCCAAGTAGCCACATGTACGTCTTACTACATTCATTTTAGAATGATCTTTGTTTCCACATTGTGGGCATTCCCACTCATTATTGTCGTTTACTTTTATTTCTCCATCAAATCCACAAACATGGCAATAGTCTGATTTTGTATTTACTTCAGCATATTGAATATTATCATATATAAATTTTACAACTGTTTCTAAGGCTTCTAAATTGTTTTTCATATTTGGTATTTCTATGTAAGATATTGCTCCACCTGTAGATAGTTTTTGGAATTCACTTTCAAATGATAATTTTTCAAATGCATCAATTTTTTCTCTAACATCTACGTGATATGAGTTTGTATAATAGCCTTTATCTGTTATGTCTGTTATTTCTCCAAATTGTTCTTTATCTATTTTTGCAAACTTGTAACATAGGCTCTCAGCTGGTGTTCCATACAATGCAAATCCAATATTTGTTTCTTTTTTCCATTTTGCAACTGTATCTTTTAAATATTTCATAACCTTTAATGCAAATTGTTTTCCTTCTGGAGCTGTATGTGATACGCCTTTAACAAGTTTTGTCATTTCATATATTCCAATATATCCTAAAGATAATGTTGAATATCCACCATATAAAAGCTTATCTATCTTTTCTCCTTTTTCTAATCTTGCTATTGCTCCATATTGCCAGTGGATTGGGCTTATATCTGATTTTGTTCCAAGAAGTGCATAGTGACGGCACATTAAGGCTTCTTTGCATATTTCTAGTCTTTCGTCTAATAATTTCCAGAATTTTTCTTCATCCCCATCTGCTATAATTCCAATTTGGGGTAAATTAATACTAACTACACCTTGGTTAAATCTTCCTTCAAACTTATAGTTTCCGTTTTCATCTTTCCATGGAGATAAAAAGCTTCTGCATCCCATTGGACTGAATACATTTCCTTCATAGTTTTCTCTCATTTTTTTAGCTGATATGTAATCTGGATACATTCTTTTTGATGAACATTTTACAGCAAGTTTTGTTAAATAATCGTACTTTCCACCTTTAAGGCAGTTATGTTCATCTAAAACATATACAAGTTTTGGAAATGCAGGTGTTACATATACACCTTTTTCATTTTTTATGCCTTCATATCTTTGTTTTAAAATTTCTTCTATTATCATTGCATTTTCTTTAATGTATGGATCATTTTCTTCCAAATTTAAGAATAATGTAACAAAAGGGGCTTGTCCATTTGTTGTCATTAAAGTATTTATTTGATACTGAATTGTTTGCACACCAGCTTTTAATTCTGCTCTAACCCTTTCTTCTACAAGACTTTCAATTATTTCTTTAGAAAGTTTTCCTTTATATTCTTCTTGCATTTCTTTTTGGTATTTATCATAACTTTTTCTTAAGTATTTGCCTAAATGTTTCATATCAACAGATTGACCACCATATTGATTACTTGCAACAGTTGCAATTATTTGAGTTGTTACAATACATGCAACTTGGAAGCTTTTTGGACTTTCAATTAATTTACCATTCATAACTGTTCCATTATCTAACATATCTGCAATATCTATTAAACAGCAGTTAAAAATAGGTTGAACAAAATAATCTGCATCATGAAAGTGTAAAATACCATTTTGATGTGCTTGAACTATTTTTTCTGGAAGCAATAATCTATTTGTTAAATCTCTTGAAACTTCTCCTGCAATATAATCTCTTTGAGTTGAAGCAAGCATTGTGTTTTTGTTTGAATTCTCTTCTGCAAGTTCTTTATTTTCATTTCTAATAAGCCCTAGAATTGACTCATCTGTGGTATTTTGTTTTCTTACTAAGGCTCTAGTATATCTATAAACTATATATTTTTTTGCTAGTTCAAAACGATTTCTTTGCATAAGTTGTTCTTCAATAATATCTTGTATATCTTCAACTAGCATTCTTTTTTTGTTTAATTCTTCTATATATTTTATTATTTCTTTTATTTCTTCTTTTGTAGCTCTTTCTTGTTGTCTTACTTCTTTGTTTGCTTTTTCTATTGCAATTTCTATCTTTTCTTTGTTGTAATCTACTGCTCTTCCGTCTCTTTTTATTACTTTCATGGTTTTTCCTCCTTTAGTATTTTTTGTCATTATATATCACTTTTTTGTCATTTTTTGTTGCAAAAGCAACATTTTTACTGTAATTTTTTAAGTTGGTTTGTACTGTAAGAAAAGCAGTTTTATTAAATTTTTGTGACATTTTATTAGATATATTTAATAGTAAAAATAGTTTAACTTAAATTAAGTTAAAAGCCAATAACTTATTTTAAGTTATTTTATAATTTTTTTGAGGTGATAATATGTACCCTAGAATAAGGAATTTAAGAGAAGATAAAGATTTAACTCAAAAGCAGGTAGGAGAAATATTAAATATGTCTCAAACAGGATATAATCAATATGAAATTGGAAAAAATGATATACCAACTAGAGTATTAATCGGACTTGCTAATTTTTATAATACTAGTGTTGATTATTTGTTAGGTTTAACTGATGAAATAAAACCATATAAAAGAAAAAAAGAAAAATATGTCAATTAATTCCAATAAAAAATTGACATATTTTTCTTTTTCTTACTTCAATTTGTCAAATTGGTTTATTAAATATAATGGTATATTTGTTAACCAAGACTCTTTTCGGTAGTCATTCATTGATGTTCTAATATTAGTTTTATTCTTATATTTTTCCACAAATACTTTTAAACTTTTGGCTTGTAAATTTTCTTCCGCTTTTACCTCAATTGGTATTATTTCATTTTCATATTGTATTATAAAATCGACTTCTGCATGTTTGCCATCATTTGCCCAATAATTAATCGGAATATTATAATTTGAAATCAATTCACCTAAAACATATTGTTCAGTTAATGAACCTTTATACTCTGTAAAAATTCTATTTCCTTCTAAAATAGTTTTAATATCTAAATTATTTTTAGCAGCTAATAATCCAACATCTAAAAAATACAATTTAAATGCTGAATAATCAATATATCCATTTAGAGGAATTTTGCAATCTGTCACTTTATTTATTTTATGCATTAAACCACTATCTACCAACCAATTAATTGTATTTTCATATTCAGAAGCTCTTGCACTTTCTTTTATTGCCCCAAAAATAAATTTTTTATTTTCTCTAGCAAGTTGAGTATTAAAATTATTCCAAATTTGCATTATCTTTGGTAAATCTTTTTCTGGTACATGTTTCGAAAAATCATTTTCATAAGCAGTAAGAATTTCATTTTGTATCTTTCTAACTTTATTATAATCCTTATATTTAACATAAGACTCAACTACTTCTGGCATTCCACCAATATAATAATACTCCTTTAAAAGACTTTTGAACTTATCTGCAAATATAAATGCCATATCCACATCTGCTCTTTTTATTAAATCCACCAATCCGTCATTTTGGGTAGCAATTAAAAACTCTTCAAAATTTAATGGATATAGATATAAAAAGTTCACTTTTCCAACTGGAAATGATACTCCCTTATGTGTTGATACTCCAAGCAATGATCCTGCTACTGCAATATGATACTCTCTTGCATTTTCACAAAAATACTTTAAGGCTGTAATTGCTTCTGGATTTTCTTGAATTTCATCTAAAATTATTAAAGTATTTTCTGGTTCAATGCTCACTCCAGTCTCCGCTTTAAAACCTTGGATTAATCTTTCTGTATCATAATCATAAAACAATGATTGCATACGTGGATTTTTATCCATATTTATATATGCAGTTTTTTCATAATATTTGCTTCCAAATTCTTGTAAAAGCCAAGTTTTTCCTACTTGTCTTGCTCCATTTAAAATAAGCGGTTTTCTATCTTTATCATTTTTCCATTCTATTAATTTTTCTATAGCCTTTCTATACATTATAAACCACCTCTTTTTTAAATCATATTTTATACTATTATAACACAGTTTTGCACTTTTTGCAACGACTTTTTGTATATTTCTTACATTTTTTGTTACGACTTTTTGATATTTTACTACACTTTTTGTTACGACTTTTCGACATATTCTTACACTTTTTGTTACGACTTTTCCTTTTTCAACAAAACTTTAAGACTCGTCCCTAAAATTTTTTCGGTCAATTTTCCCCCGGAACCAATTGACCGATTTTTCCCCTTGACATCCTACCAATTTAAGAATATACTATGCTTGTATAAAAATTAAAATAAGGAGGCAATCCATATGAGTAACTTAATTGAAATTAGATGGCATGGAAGAGGTGGACAAGGTGCAAAAACAGCATCATTATTGCTTGCTGATGCAGCATTCAACACTGGAAAATTCATTCAAGGTTTCCCTGAATATGGACCAGAAAGAATGGGTGCACCAATTACCGCTTACAACAGAATTAGTGACACACCAATTACAATACATAGCAATATTTATGAACCAGACTATGTTGTAGTAGTTGATGACACACTACTTGAATCTGTTAATGTTACAGCAGGTTTAAAAGAAGAAGGAGCAATTGTAATTAACACAACAAAAGATGCAGATTATTTAAAATCTGTATTAAAAGGCTACAAAGGTAGTGTTTACACAATTGATGCAAGAAAAGTATCAATTGAAGCATTAGGAAAATATTTTCCAAATACCCCAATGCTTGCTGCAATAGTTAAAGTATCTGGCATAATGTCAGATGAAGCATTACTTGCAGACATGGAAGGTTCATTCAAGCATAAATTTGCTAAAAAACCTGAAGTAATAGAGCCTAATATGAAAGCACTTAGAATGGCACTTAATGAAGTTAAAAAAGTACAATAAAGAAAGGAGATTACTATGACAGAGATTAACTCAAACACACCTATGGAAAAACTAACAATAGGTGGAAATATTTATCAAGCTGGAAACGCCAAAGAATTTAAAACTGGCGACTGGAGAAGCGTAAGACCTGTATTTCATCCAGACAAATGTAAACAATGCGGAATGTGCTTTGCTGTATGCCCAGAAAATTCAATTCCAGTAAATAAAGAATACAAAAGAGAAGATTTTAATTTTGACTATTGTAAAGGTTGCGGAGTATGTGCAAAAGTATGCCCATTTGGAGCAATTACAATGGAGGAAGAAGGTGTTAGCAAATGAGTATAAGAGAAAGATTAAGTGGTAACGAGGCTGCAGCAACAGCTATGAAACAAATCAATCCTGATGTTGTAGCAGCATTCCCTATAACACCATCTACAGAAATCCCTCAATATTTTTCAACTTTCGTAGCAAATGGTTCTGTTGATACAGAATTTGTTGCAGTTGAAAGTGAACACAGTGCAATGAGTGCATGTATTGGTGCAGAAGCAGCTGGTTCAAGAGCTATGACAGCTACATCTGCAAATGGTTTATCTTTAATGTGGGAAATGATTTATATAGCATCAAGTTTAAGACTTCCTATAGTTCTATCTTTAGTAAATAGAGCTGTATCTGGTCCATTAAACATTCATAATGACCATTCAGATGCTATGGGAGTTAGAGATGCTGGATGGATAATGTTATTTTCAGAAAATAACCAAGAAGCATATGACAACTTACTTATGGCTCACAGAATTGCTGAGCACAAAGATGTTATGCTTCCATTAATGGTTTGTCAAGATGGGTTTATTACATCTCATTCAATTGAAAACATTGAACTTGAAGAAGATGACAAAGTTAAAGCATTTGTTGGAAAATACAAACCAGAACATTTTTTATTAAATAAACAAGAGCCAATGGCAATAGGTCCATTAGACCTACAAGCTCATCTATTTGAACATAAGGCTCAACAGGCAGACGCAATGAGAAAGGCTAAAGATGTAATTTTAGAAGTATCAAAAGATTTTGAGAAAACTTTTGGTAGAAAATATGGATTGTTTGAAGAATACAAATTAGATGACGCTGAACTTGCAATTGTATGTATGAACTCAACTGCAGGAACAACAAAATTTGTTGTAGATAGTTTAAGAGAAAAAGGAATTAAAGCTGGTCTATTAAAAATAAGAGTATTTAGACCATTCCCTGGAGAAGAAATTGCAAAAGCTTTATCAAAGGTTAAAGCAGTTGCTGTATTAGATAAATCAGATTCTTTAAATGGAATTGGTGGAGCATTATTTACAGATGTAACATCTAGCATGTTCACAAATAATGTACAAGTACCTACTGTAAGCTATGTATACGGAATTGGTGGAAGAGATACAACATCAAAACAAATTGAATCTGTATATTCAGATTTACAAGAAATAGTAAAGAGCGGAAAAATTGAAAATCCTTACAGATATTTAGGTCTAAGAAAGGAGGAAAAATAAATGGCATATAATGTTAGAAAAGTAGTAGCAGAAACTCCTTCTAGATTTACAGAAGGTCATAGAATGTGTGCAGGTTGTGGAGCTCCTGTTGTTGCAAGAATGATTTTAAGAGCTGTTAAGCCAGAAGATCATGTTGTAGTTGCAGGTGCTACTGGATGTATGGAGGTATCAACATTTATTTACCCATACACTGCTTGGACAGATTCATTTATACACACAGCTTTTGAATGTGCTGGAGCTACCCTATCTGGAGTTGAAGCAGCATATAAATCACTTAAAAAACAAGGAAAATTACCTGAAGAAGAAAATACAAAATTTATCGCATTTGGTGGAGACGGTGGAACTTATGATATAGGTCTACAATCACTTTCTGGAGCAATGGAAAGAGGTCATGATATGGTTTATGTATGCTACGATAATGGTGCATATATGAACACAGGTATCCAACGTTCTTCTGCTACACCAAGATTTGCAGATACAACAACTTCTCCAGCTGGAAAAGTTATACCTGGTAAAATGCAATCAAGAAAAGATTTAACTGAAATTATGGTAAGTCATCATTTACCATATGTTGCTCAAACTATTGCAGTAGATACATTAAAAGACTTATATGAAAAAGCTGAAAAAGCTATATATACAGAAGGTCCATGTTTCTTAAATGTAATGTCTCCTTGCCCAAGAGGATGGGGATATGCAACAGAAGACTTAATGCAAATTAATAAACTTGCTGTTGAAACATGCTACTGGCCTTTATACGAAGTAGTTAATGGTGTTTATAAAATTACTTATAAACCAAAAAATAAACTTCCAATAGAAGAATTCTTAAAGCCTCAAAAACGTTTTAAACACATGTTTAAACCAGGAAATGAGTGGATGATTGAAGAATTCCAAAAAGAAGTTGATAAGAGATGGCAAGATCTTTTAGATTTAGAAGCTATGACAAATAAAGCAGAATAATTAAAATCGGTCAGTTTGTGCCGGGGTTGACTGAAACGGTCAATTTAAACCCGGAACCAATTGACCGTTTTCTATATAAGAGGTTAATTATGGATGAAAATAATTTAGAAAATTTTAATGAACAAGTTAATACAGATACAACTGTTGAAAATCCAAATAAAAAATTAAATATTATTAGTATTATTTTAATTATAGCAATATTTGTAGGTCTAACTATTTATATGGTAAATGTTGATGGAATAGATAATATTATTAATCTATTAAAATCTGTTGATTATAAATGGGTTTTAGGTGGCGTTGGAATACTTATATTATGGTTTATATGTGATGCTTTAACACTGCATTTACCACTAAAAACTATGTATAAAGATCAAAAATTTAGTACATCCTTTAGAATTGCTATGATAGGGCAATTGTTTAATAATATAACTCCATTTGCTTCTGGTGGACAACCAATGCAAGCTTATGAATTAACTAAATATGGTAGACGTGCTAGTGATGCAATGTCTGCTATGACAATGAAGTTTATTATGACACAGTCTGCATTAGCATTTTTTACAACAGTTATTATTCTTGCACAATTTACATTTTTAAAAGACTTAATGAATAATTATTTATGGGTAGTTGTAATTAGTTTCATTGTAAATTTATTAGCAATTATTTTTGTTTTTTTATCAGGAATAAATAAAAACATAATCGTTACAATTTGCAAACCATTTATCAAGCTTGGCACAAAAATGCATATTGTTAAAAACTATGAAAACACTATTGGTAAAATAGATAGTAGCGTTGGTAATTTTAGCACACAATTTAAGAATATGAAACATTATCCTAAAACAATTATTAGTATTTTTGTATTAGCAATTATTCAAAGTATGCTTTATTATTCAATTACTTATGTAGTTTATCGTGCATTTGGAAATGATGGTGTTAGCTATTTTCAAATAGTACCAGCACAAGCAATCCTACTTTTAATAATGACATTTATACCAACTCCAGGTTCTGGAATAGGTGCTGAAGGTGGATTTTTACTAATATTTAACTCATTATTTAAACAAGGTACAATAAATATGTCAATTTTATTTTGGAGACTATATACATTTTATTTACCAATAATTGTTGGAGCATTTTGCATGATTCCTAGAAAAAAGTCTACTTTTGGGGACACTTCCCAAAAGTATGGAAAAAAGCATAATACTAATAATTAAAAAAGTATTAAAAATAAAGCGACGCGAAATAAATAAAAGAATAATATATTTATTTAAAATATATTATTCTTTTTATATTAACAATTTTTAGTAAATCCTCAATACTTGCCCTGGATAAATCAAATTCCTATTAGGAATACCATTTATACTTACAAGGCTATTTACAGTAGTTCCATATCTCATTGCAATTCCCCATAAAGTATCTCCTCTTTTTACTACATATTGAGTGCTACTTCCTGAGCTTCCTGAATTTGAGCCACTTTCATTTGTATATATTACAAGTGTATTTCCTGCATAAATTAAATTTGGGTTTGCAATGTTATTCCAACTTGCTAACTTAGAAACTGTTACTCCATATCTATTTGAAATCCCCCAAAGTGTATCTCCTCTTTTTATTGTATAATAAATAATATTTTGTGATGGTGGATTACTTCCTCCTGATGCATTATATGGAATTCTAAATACTTGGCCAGGATATATTAAATTAACATTTGGTATATTATTAATTTCTGCTATAACTGCTACAGTTGTTCCATATCTTAAAGCTATTTGACTTAATGTATCTCCACTTTTTACTACATAATTTATATAATTTTGATTTTCTTTATCTGGAATATTTTCGCCAGGTACATTGTTTATTAATATTTCTTTAGAAAATCTATCTCTATCAACATTTCCATTTATTCCTGGAACTCTACCAGTACTTGTATACTGAATTCCTATATAAGTATCCCAACTAGTATTTAGCTTGATTAAGTCACTTTGATTACTATAATAGGCAACCCATAAATCTCCTTCTAATGCTACATCATCTCCAAAAGTATTTTTTATATTATTTACATTACTATATACTATTACATCTTTTCCTGTAATTTCTCTTAACCTTTGAATAAATGCAACTGCTATTTCGTTTATCTCTACTTTACCTTCTCCATAAAAATTTTCATAGTCCATTGCCAGCCTACAATCGACTTCTTTTCCCTGTAATAGAGATGCGAAAAAGTCTGCTTGCCTTATTGCTCCATCAACAGATGTTGCTGTTACATAATGATAAAAACCAACTTTTAACCCATTTGCTTTTGCATTACGATAGTTTCTTTCAAAGTATGGATCAACAGATCTAAAGCCTTCACTTGCTTTTATATAAACAATTTCTATTCCTGCATTTTTTACTTCAGCAAAATCTATATCTCTTTGCCAACTACTTACATCAATTCCCTGATATATAAGTTCATCTCTAGGCGATAAGGCATATATGTAAGAATAACTTGAAATACATAATAAAAAGAATAATAGCATAATTCTTAATATTTTTGTTTTGATAATATCACCCCCTACTTATGTATATTATTCTTTAATGGTTATTTGGGTGATACAAAAAAAAGGCTAATTTGTCTTAACAACAAATTAACCCACTAAATTTACTTTATCAATAGCATGTCCCTAATGGCACTGCCAAAATTCCCGTGCATTTTGGCACTATTCATTCTCTAATTTTTCTAATTCTTCAAGCTCTTTTTTATTTTTGATTTCTTCTTCATCAAGCTTTTCTACATCAACATCTTTTATAACTTTTACGTCTTTTGCATCATATCTTTTATAAACAAATCCGTCTCCATCGCTATTTTTTATTTTTACTCTAACTCTTTCTTTTAGCGTTTCTATTCCGTCAATTTCGCCTTCGCCATCTTCTGTTTTAACTATTGCTCCAATGTGTGGTAATTTAGCTAATTTTTCTTCATATACATTGTTTTCATATTTTAAACAACACATTAATCTACCACAATTTCCAGAGATTTTTGATGGATTTAATGATATGTTTTGTTCTTTTGCCATTTTTATTGATACTGGTTCGAAGTCGCTTAAAAATGAACAACAGCAAAGCTCACGTCCACAAACTCCATTTCCACCTATTCTTTTTACTTCATCTCTTACACCTATTTGTCTTAATTCTATTCTTGTTTTATAGATTGCTGCTAAATCTTTTACTAAATCTCTAAAGTCTATTCTTCCATCTGCAGTAAAGCTAAACATTATTTTACTATTGTCAAATTTAACATCTACATCTGTTAAAGTCATGTCTAATTTATGTTCTTTTATCTTTTTTTGACATATATCAAATGCTTCTTTTTCTTTTTTTCTACATTCTTCAAAATGTTTTTTATCTTTATATGTTGCAACTCTTACAACTTTTTTTAATGGAGCTATTACTTTTTCATCTTCTACTACTCTATTTGGAATTACTACTTCGCCAAATTCTTCTCCTTGAGCAGTTTCAACTATTACGTTATCTCCCTTTTTTATATAAAATCTTTCTGGATTAAAAAAATAGATTTTTCCTAGTTTTTTAAATCTTACTCCTATTATTTTTTTCAATTAACTTCCTCCCACATATTAAATAATAAATAATCGATGCACATATCATAATTACTATTACTTTTTAATCTTTCTTTGGTGTTTTCCACAATTTGTATGCATTTTGTGTATTGGTAGTTTTCTCTTGCTAATTTTAATAATATTACATTTATGTATTCTAAATATGAATAAATCTCTTCTTTTGATTCATATAATATTTTTGCATCACTTATAATGTCAATCAATTGTTTTTGATTTATGCTTTTTATTATTTGTTCTATTTGTATATAATTGTCAACCTTATCCTTTAATTCTAATGCTTTTCCAATACTTCCTTGAAATATTTGTAAAATATCTTCACTTATATTTTGCATTTGATAATTATTTATTAAATATGTTTTTAATTCGTCATCTTTTATTTGCTCAAAATGAAGTATTACACATCTTGATTTTATTGTATCTAAAAATAAACTTTCATTATTTCCTATTAGTATTATTACTGCATATTCTGGTGGTTCTTCTAATGTTTTTAATAAACAATTTTGAGCTTCTTTAGTCATCTTTTCTGCATTATTTATTATATAGACTTTTTGGTTTGAAATAATTGGTTTTTCTTGTATTTTACTTTGCAAACTTCTTATTTGTTCAATCTTAATACTATTGCCATCTGGTTCAATTATTTGAAAATCTGGATTGTTACCACTTACAAACTCTATACAAGATTTGCACTTTCCTTCACATTGTCCATTTTCTATACATAAAATATTTTTTGCTATTTCCTCAGCAAATAACTTTTTTCCAATGCCTTCAATTCCTAAGAATAAATAGCTATGTGATATTTGATTATTTGCAAAAGCTGTTTTTAAATATTCTTTTATATTGTTATTTCCAATTAATTTTTCAAACATTAATACCCCTTAATCTACTCCACCAAATTTATTAAATGGCCAAAATCTAAATGATACTGTACTTTCTATTTTTTCTAAAGGAATACATCCAAATGACCTACAGTCTGTACTATGATTTCTATTATCTCCCATTGCAAAAACGCAATTTTCTGGAACTATAAAGTCATCGAATCCAACTCCTACAACATCTGTAACTAATCCTGCTTGTAAGTAATCTTCTCGTAAAACATTTCCATTAATATATACTTTTCCATCTTTTATTTCTACATGTTCTCCTGGAAGTCCTATAACTCTTTTTATATAGCTTCTTTTTTCTCCCATTTCTAGAAAATTATTTACAAACCAATCCCAACCACTTCTTTCGTTAAACTTTGCTATTGGATTTTTTAAATCAATTTCACTAGAAGAATATGTAATTTTACTAGGTTCTTCAAAAGTTATAATATCTCCTCTTTGTGGAAGTGCATGTATAGTTCTTCCCCATCTATTAAGCCATAATCTTTCATTTTGCTCTAATGTTGGTTTCATAGAAACTTGCTTAACAATTGTAGGTGTACCTATAAAATATCTAAAAAGTAATGCTAATATAATTGCAATAATTATACATCCTACCCATTCTAATATATTTTTTATCTTTGGATCCATTCTATATATCTCCTCTTACTTGTTTTATAAGGTTTTCACTAATAAATTATACAATATTTTTGTGAATTATTCAATATTTTTCTTATAGAAAATATATTAGATTTTAAATTAATATATTTTAACAATAATTTATATCAAAAAAATATAGTCTAATTTTTAGTAGGAATCTTTATTACCACTTCTGTTCCTTGTCCCACAACACTCTTTATATCAATAGTTCCACCATTTTTATCCAAAATTTCTTTAGCAATTGAAAGTCCAAGACCTGTACCGCCCATTTCTCTTGTTCTTGCTTTATCT
>JAFRFO010000030.1 GCA_017434295.1 Clostridia bacterium | reverse complement strand
TGCTTTCTAATAATCGGTAATTTTTCTTTTAATTCTTTAATTGCACAATTACCAACTAAGTCTCCAATTGCTAAAAGTTTCATAAAAGCTTATTCCTTTCTTATATAAAGATAATAATATATTCTGTGAGTGGTCAAGTGGGGACCGTTCCATAGTTCTTAAAGATTTATCTCTTAGAACTATGTGAATGGGGAGACCCGGGAAGAATATATTTTTATCATAATAAAGTTTAAATTATTTATTTTGTTCAATTCTTTTTTCATTTTCAATAATAGTCATAATTATTTGAACAGTTTTTTCTAAATCATTGTTTCTTAAAACATAATCATACAAATTAATTCTAGATTCTTCGTAGTCAAATCTGTTTAATCTTAACATTATCTCTTCTGGGCTAGGCTTGTCTATTCTAGATTTTAATCTTCTTTTTAATTCTTCTTTTGGCACTCTTAAAAAGATAGTAACTATTTTGGTATCATTTTTTAATAGTTCTATTAAATGTTCTGTTCCATTAACATCAATATCTTTTACTATAATTTTGCCACTATCCATTTTTTCTTTTAATAGTTTTTTTGAAGTTCCATAGTAATTGTTGTGATGTACATCATATTCATAAAAATCACCATTTTCTATCATTTGCTCAAATTCTGGTTTTGTTACAAAATAATATGTACCACCTTCTACATCCCCTTCTCTTTTTGGCCTAGAAGTAAAAGATGGAAGTGTTTCTACATTTTCCATCCTTTTAATTAGTTCTTTTTTTATTGTGTCTTTTCCTGCTCCAGCTACTCCAGATAATATTACTAACATATTTTTACCTTCCCTTCTGCTATTTCAATTGCAGCTTGTGTAACTGGTGAATCTTCTTTCTTTTCTTCTCCTTCTGCTTCTTCAGCAGCAATTTGTCTTGCTCTTTTTGATGTTGCAATTACTAATTCATATCTGTTTTTTGAATGTTGTAATAACTCTGTAACACTTGGTTTAACTATCATTTCAAATACTTCCTTTCTTTTTATTCGTTCAATTGGTTCCGGGTTTCATTTGACCGTTTCTTTTGACCGATTTAATTGCGCTAATTTAAACACTGAACCAACTGGCGCAAATTACGATTCTTAATTTTCTTCTTGAGTAATGTCTTTATCTACTCTTCCCGCAACGGTTTCTGGTTGAACTGCAGAAAGTATAATATGACCTGAATCCATTATTAATACAGCTCTTGTTCTTCTTCCATATGTTGCATCAACTGCTGTTTTATTATCTTTCGCTTCTTGTACCATTCTTTTAATTGGTGCAGATTCTGGGCTTACTATTGCCACTATTCTATCTGCTGAAACTATGTTTCCAAATCCTATATTTACTAATTGCATAATTTATCTTCCTTTCTTGATAAAATCATTAATTAATATTTATATTAATAATTATATCAAATTAATTATTAAGTTATTATTCTACATTTTGAATTTGTTCTCTAATGTTTTCTATTTCAGTTTTTATATCTACAACTAAATTAGTTATTTCCAAATTATTTGCTTTTGAACCGATTGTATTTGTTTCTCTATTCATTTCTTGAACAAGAAAGTCTAGTTTTTTTCCAATAGGTTCATTAGTTTCTAGTAATTTTCTAAATTGAGCTATATGGCTGTTTAGTCTAGTAATTTCTTCTTCTACTGAACATTTATCAGCATATAACACAACTTCTTGTGCTAATCTTGTTTGATCAACTGTATCTGTTTTTAATAATTCTTTTATTCTATCTTCTAATTTTACCACATAATTGTCAATAAGTCCAGTAGATAATTTAGATATTTTAACAACTTTGTCTTCTATATACTTTAATCTATTTTGAAAATCTAAATTAATTTTTGTTCCTTCAGCTTCTCTCATTTTAATTAATTCTGTTGTTGCTTGTTTAACAGCTTCTAATAATTCTAATTTAATTGTTTCATCTTCACTAGTTTGCTTTATTTCTAAAACGTCTGGAAATCTAGCAATATCTGTTACTTCTATATTGCTATTTAAGTTTTCTTCTTGTGCCAGGCTTCTTAACTGATTTATATATAATTTTGCGATTTCAGTATTTATTTTTACATCATTTCCTTCTTTGCTAGAATCATAAAATGATATAAAAACATCTACCTTTCCTCTATTTACTTGTTTTAGAATTTCTTTTTTTACTTCGTCTTCTAAATAGCATATTTTTCTAGGCATTTTAATACTAATATCAGAATACCTATGATTTATGCTCTTTATTTCTACTTGATATTCTCTTAAATTTTGGGATATAGTACTTTTACCATATCCCGTCATACTTTTAATCATTTACATTTACCTCTTTTTTTGGTCTGCCTCTTCTTTTTGGTTTTTGATTGTTATCATTGTTTCCGATTTTCTTGTGCATTTTCAACAATAGTAGCATTAGCTTCATTTTTATTTGTAGCTTTAGCACTAGCTTCAGTATCTGTTGATACTTTTTTAGGCCTTCCTCTTTTTTTGGCTTTCTTTTCTGATGATTCTATACTTTTGTTTTCTATTTCTTCAATCTTGTTTTCTTTATTTTTTGTTTCATCTTTTATTTCTTTATTATTAAGTTCTTCTTTATTTTTAACACTTTTATCAAGTCTTGAATCTATTTCCTGTAATCTCTTTAATTTTTCTCTAAGTTTAGCTAATTTATCATTTGATATTGATTTATCTTCTACATTATTGTCTTCTTGGTTATCTAATTCTTGATCTTCTTTTTCTTGTTTAGTTTCTTCGACAGTAATCACATCTAATTCTTCTTCAACTTCGTCTAAATCATCATTTTCTATAATGTAGTTTCCATCATCTTCATCAATATTTGATTCATTTATAGTTTCTTCATTATTTTTTGATATATCATCAATTAATGTATAACCCTTCTTTTTATCCTTCTTAGAAGCTTCCTTTTTCTTTGGCTCTTCTTTTTCTACAATTTCAGAAATGTCGCTTAAACCATTTAAGAATTCTTTTCTTGATCTTGTAGCAATAAATATAGTTTTTAAAACATAATAAATTGAAAATCCATATGAAGATATTAATATGTAGTTATTAAAATCAAAATTGTTTATTTTAGTTACATGCATTGTTGTTAAACTATGTATTGATAAAGCAAGTATTTCAAATGCATGAATTGCCATTACCTTGCTTTCTTTTTTATATGCAATTTCAATCAATATTAAAGATATTGCTAAAAACACCATGGTTGTAACTTTCATAACATCCACAATATTTTCGTGCACCCATTGCTTATAAGCTACACTTAACACGCAAAAATATGCCATTATAAGTATTGCTATTAAAAGGTTAATAAATACCTTTTTGTTTGATTTTTTGTCAATTTCTTTTGATATTTTTTCAGTTTTTTCTTCTGTTTTTAAAAACTTCATTTTTCTTTTTGGTATTATTCTTAAAATACCTACTCCTTCCTTTTTCGTTTGAAATCTAACACAGTAATAAAGTCACATGTCAAACTCATACATAATATTGCTTAACACACTTAATGCAACTGTTTCTGTTCTTAAAATTCTTTTTCCTAATGTAATAATTTTAACACCTGCTTGCTTTAATAAATCAGCCTCTTTTTCATCTATTCCACCTTCTGGCCCAATTATAACGCCAATTCTATTAAAGTCTTTTTCTTTTATTTTTAGTAATTCATTTTTTAGTGAATTATTTGCCTCTTTTTCATAGGCTAACAATACTATATCATATTTTGGTATAATATTGCAAATGTTTTTTATATTTATTACATTATTTATTGTAGGAATTATATCTCTCCCACTTTGTTTAGCAGCAACTTCAGCAATTTTTTGCCATCTATCAATTTTTTTTACTTTATCTTTTTCATTTAATTTTACAACACATCTACCGCATTTCAACTGGTGTTATATCATGCACACCAAGTTCAACAGATTTTTGTATTACAAGTTCCATCTTTTCTGCTTTTGGAAGTCCTTGAAAAATCGTGACTTGCACATTGGGTTCTGCATTACTTTGTAACATATTTAATATATTACATTCTATTTTGTCTTCTTTTAAATTAATTATTTCACATAAATAATTTTTGCTCGTATCAGTATTACATATTTCTAATTTATCTTTTAAATTAAGCCTTAATACATTTTTTATGTGATTTACATCTGTCCCTACTATATTTATTTTATTTGTTTCTACTTGGTTATCTTTAACAAAAAATTTTGGCATATATACTCCTTCTATATTCTTTTCTTCAATATTCTTGCCATTTGCACTCCTGAGCATGAAGCCATCATTAGCCCAGTTGTAAGGCCTCCACCGTCTCCTATTGAATATAGGTTTTCTATACTAGTTTGAAAATTTTCATCTACAACTAATTCATTACTATAAAACTTTATTTCTGGTCCATATAATAAATTATCTGGATGTGCAAAACCTTCTACTACTTTATCCATTTTTCTAATGAATTCTAATATGTTTGTCATTGTTCTATAGCCAAGAGCAAATGTAATATCTCCTGGCACAGCTGTTTTTAGAGTAGGCTCAACCGAATTTTTTTTCAATTCATCTTTCCATGTTCTTTTACCTCTATTAATATCTCCAAGCCTTTGAACAACTATATTACCATTTCCTAATTCATTTAAGTTATTTGCAATATTCATTCCATATTCGATTGGCTTTTTAAATGGATATTCAAAATGATGTGATACAAGTATTGCTAAATTTGTATTTGTACTTTTTTTATCTTTATATGAATGACCGTTTACTAATGTTAAACCATTATCATACACTTCTGCAGCAACAAATCCACTTGGATTTTGGCAAAATGTTCTTACTTTATCTTTAAATGGCTCTGGTCTTGCAATTACTTTTCCTTCATACATATATTTATTGATTTTTTCCATTACCTTGTCTGGCAATTCATAACGAATTCCTATATCTACATTTCCAAGTTCTGATTTTATTTTGTGTTTTTTACACATCTGATCTAGCCAATTTGCACCTTTTCTACCTACTGCAGATACTACATTTTTTGCATATATTTTTTCTTCTGGTGCATCCTCTTTTGTAGCATCTTGAACAATTACTCCTTTGGCTTTACCATCTTCTATAATTATATCTTTTACAGTTGTTTCAAATCTTAATTCAACTTTATCTTCTATATAGTTTTCAATTTTTTTGTACAATTCATGTGCTTTTTCTGTTCCTAAATGTCTAATTGGAATATCTATTAAACTTAAATCTTCTTTACTTGCTTTTTCTTGCAATTTTTTGATTTCATCTTTATATTGCATTCCTTCTAATTTAGTATCAGCACCAAATTTTAAATATATATCATCTGTATATTGCATTAAGTCTTTTATTTGCTCATAAGTCATATATTTTTTTATGTATGATCCACCATTTCCTCCTAAATAGATATTTTCTTCTTTTTCATTATAAAGTGATAAATGATAAGACAATAATTTTCCATCTGAAAATGCTCCTGCTCCTGAAAAGCCACTTGTTATATTACAATATGGCTTGCATTTTAAGCATTTTCCAGTTTTTTCTATTGGACAGTTTCTCTTTTCTACTCTTTTTCCTTGGTCTATTAAAATTACACTTTTTGCTTTATTTAGCTGTATTAATTCATATGCTAAAAATACTCCACTTGGGCCCATTCCTATTACAGCTACATCATATTGTTTTTCCATAAAATCACCACCTTTTGCATTGTATCACATTTGGTTTTATAGCACAAGAGAAAATATAAAAAATTGCCAAAGGGGTGGGTTCAGTTGACATTTTTTTCTTTTTTTTGTATAATTTCAAAAGATATTGTTTTTGGGGGACACTTCTTAAAAACTGCATTTTTATGCAAAACAGAAGTGTCCATAAAAACATCCTTAAAAACGTGAAAAGGAGATTTTTTTATGGAATTTATATATGAAAGAAAAATAAACTACTATGAAACAGATAGAATGGGAGTTGTTCATCATTCTAATTATATTAGATTTTTAGAAGAAGCAAGATGTGCACATTTAGAGGCTGTTGGTATGCCTTATGCCAAACTTGAAGAACAAGGCTTGATGATACCTGTTTTAAATGTTAATTGTAATTATAAATATCATGTTACTTTTAATGATATTCTTGTTATAAAACTTGCTATTACTGAGTTTTCTGGTGTTAAAATGGTAGTTAACTATACTTTAACCAATAAAGAAACTGGTGATTTAGTAATGACTGCTGAAACTAAGCATGCTATGACAGATACAAATTTGAAACCAGTAAATACTAAAAAACATTTTCCAGAGGTTTATGAAAAGTTTTCTAGTGTTGTAGTTCCAAAGAATAATTAAAATTATTGTATTTTTTTACAAAAAATACTTTATATTTACAAAAATATGTGATAAAATACAAATATCAAAAGAAAAAAGTTTTAGTTTTTAAATAATTATAATAAAGTAATAATGCTACTTTTTTCTTTATTATGTTGTTTAATGATATTATTTGAAACTAAATAGAAAGGAATGTTTTTAAAATGGAATTTAAAAAATGTAGTAGATGTGGTAATTTTTATATATCAAATGGATTAGTTTGCCCTAAATGTCAACCTAAAGATGATTTTGAATTTTCTAGTTTTAAGTCTTATATTGAGGAAAATGGATTAGGTGGTTCAATAGATGAAATAGCTGATAGAACTGGTATTTCTGCTAAGAATATAAATAGATTTATTGAATATAATAATCAAGGTTCTGGAAATGGAGATATTGAAGGTACTTTAGGAGGAAATATTGGAGCTAACGCAGCCAATAATGATAATGGTATTACATTTTTAATATAGATTTGATTTTAATTTAAATTTATTATTTGATTTAATTTTTAGTTAATAAAAAAACAGAATTGAAATATATTTCAATTCTGTTTTTTATATTAGCTATTTATTATACCATTTATTTATATATTGTTATACTTGTTGCAAATATTACCAGTTAAACCCGGAACGGATGGCAATTAATTATAAACTTTCTGTTCCTGTTCCTTCAAAAGGAATAAATTTTTTAACAACACTTTCTTTAACAACATCCTCTGATCTAAATAAATTAAATGATGTGTTTATTTTGTTATCTATTAATTGTTCTACTTCATCTTGGCTTGAGTGTTCTGCTAAAACTAATTCGCTAACTAAAATTTGTTTTGCATTATTTAGCATTTTCTTTTCACCTGTAGATAATCCTTTTTCTTTTTGTTTAAAGCTTAGATTTCTTACAATATCAGCAATTTCATAGATATCTCCACTTTTCATTTTTTCCATATTATCTCTATATCTCTTGTTCCAATTTTTGTCCATTTCAGTTTCGTCTTTTTCTAACACTCCAAATACTTTATCTGCCGATTCTTTATCTATAATATTTCTTACTCCAACTTCATCTGCTTTGGCTGTTGGTATCATTACTTTTACCTCACCTGGCATTTTTAGTATGTAATAAGCTTGTTTCTCTCCTAATATATCTTTTTCTTCAATGGCGTCTATAACCCCAGCTCCATGCATTGGGTAAACTATTTTATCGCCTACATTAAACATGTTTATTGCTCCCCTTTCAAGTTATATTTGGCAGAAAAAATATAATAAAGTTATGTAAATACTTATAACTTTATTGGATTTCTTAACCATATTTATTATACTACAAAAATTGGTAAAAGTCAAAGCTTTTACCAATTTTTTTTGAAATATTTTTTTATAATTATTTGCTTGTAGAACCAAATCCCCCTAGTCTTTCGCCTTCTGCACTATCACCATCAGCTACATAATATTTTTGAAAAACTGCTTGACCGATTGGTTCACCTTTTTTTATCGTTATGTCTTCTTCTTTTATGTTATAAAATGCAAACATAATGTGTCCATCATTATCTGGATTTCCATAATAATCTTTGTCAACAACTCCTACACTATTTGCTAATATTAAACCTTTTTTCTTTGGGTTTGAACTTCTGTTATATAGCATTAATGCTTCATCATCTTGCATATATGCTTTTAATCCTGTTTTTACTAATGTTGGGTTTGTTCCTTTTTTAAAACTAGGTATTGTTACATCTTCTGCCGCTTCTATATCATATCCTGC
>JAFRFO010000029.1 GCA_017434295.1 Clostridia bacterium | reverse complement strand
TTCTTGCACATTCTAATTCTTTTTTAGTTCTAATAATATTAAATATAAGCTCCTCCTCTTTCTCTATTTCCGTAAGCTCTATTAACTTTGTTTCTTTAACATATTCTTCTTTCATAAACGCTCCTTTAATCTAAATTTACAAATTATTATATGTAAAAATTTTCAAAATATTACTTTTTTTCTCGAAAATACTTGTTTTTTTCTTCATTTTGTAAGATAATATATATGTACAAAAATATATTAAGAAGGGAAATAATTATGAAACTTATAGATAAATTTTTAAAAAAGCTTAACACAAACAGAAATACCTTTGCAACATATATTCTAACATTAATAACAATCTTCATAACAGTTGATAGATTAGTTGAAATGTTATTTATGATATTTACTGGTGTTTCTGATTCATATTGGAACCCAATAGTATATACACTTGCTATGGCATGTCCAATATTTGCTTTTGCTTTTTCTGGTCCATCAGAATTTGCAACATCAAAAAGCAAAAAAGTAACATTGTTTTACGTTTACTCTATTTGTCTATTTATTATAGTAATATCAATGTTTACTCAATGGATTAACTTAGGTGCATGGTTGTTTTTAACAAGTATTCCAAACTATGTAGAACTAGTAACAGAGTTCTCTGATTTAATTAGACCAGCATTAATTGGCTTAGCAGTATATTTACCATTAGTTTCAGTATTTCCATTTTTCAAATTTCTTTATGATACAGTTGATGACTCAAGTAAACACGTTAGATCTATTTGGGATTATAGAGGAATTAGTTTAGCTGGTAAGGATGCTAAAAGTGGTCCATACTCTAATGAAATGTACTTATGTACAGATGAAGAAACAGGAAAAACAGTTACAATTCCAGATATAAATAGATATTTACCTATGTTTGTATGCGGTGGTTCTGGTACAGGAAAAACATCTGTAGTATTAGAACCAATGATAGCAAGAGACATAGAAAGAAAAGCTTTTTATAGAGAAGCAGCAAAAGAATTAGCTTATGCAGCATTAAAAACAAGAGTTGCAGTATTAAATAAGCCTTATGATAACAAATTCATTAATAAAAACTTTAGTTTAAATATGGTATCACCTGCTTATGGTAAAGAAAAAACTTTTAATGCATTATTTAAAAAACTAACTTTAAGCACTTCAGGTGACAGAGTTTACAAAGATGTTGGTGTTACTCTTGTATCACCAGATTATGAAATAATAGACCATATGACAGATGTATGTAAAAACTTTGGAATTGGTTATAATATAATCGATCCAGATAACTCAGAATCAATCGGTCTTAACCCATTTATTTATGATGATCCAGCAAAAATTGCTATGACAATTTCATCTGCATTAAGAGCTATGTATAATACAAGACACGAAGAAATTGAAGAATCATATAAAGAAGATGTAACAACACAAGCAATTGAAAATTTAGCTATTTTATTAAAAGAAATATATCCTAGAATGCATGAAGGTACACTACCAAACTTAGAAGATATGCTAAAAATGTTCACAAACTTTGATTTAATTGAAAAAATGTGTGAAATATTAGCTCATGATGAAAACTTAAAAGAAAAATACAGTGTTCAACTTGCATACTTTAAAAAGAACTTTTATAAAACAGGTTCTGGAAGAGATGAAACAGAAAGAAATATTTATGCTGCTGTATCTCAATTAGATAACTTATTAAGACTTCCAGGAGTTAAAACAATTTTATGTAATAGATATAATAATATAAACTTTGATGAAATGCTAGCAAATGGACAAATGACATTCGTTTGTACAAGGCGTGGAGATTTAGGTGGAACAACACACAAAGCCTTTGGATTATTCTTTATATTAGCTATGCAAAATGCGGTATTAAGAAGACCAGGCAATGAAAACACTAGAGTTCCAAATTTCTTCTATATTGATGAATTTGCAGACTTTTTAGGAAAATATACAGAACCTATATTTACAATGTATAGAAAATATAGAGTTGGAACAGTTATTACAGTACAAAACTTATCACAATTAGATACACCAAATACAAAAGAACATTATAGAGAAACTGTACTTTCTAACTGTGCAAATAAAATATTTACTGGAAATGCAGATGTAACAGAATTAGAATGGTGGTCTAAAGAACTTGGTACACATAGAGAGTGGAAAATGTCTGACACAATTGACTTTAAGACTGGAGAATACGAATCAAAACATAGTGGAGTTGAGTGGAAATTTGTTCCAACTTTCCAAGTAGGAAAACTTCAAACTTTAAAAAAGAATGTCTTTGCATATATGATTAGAGCAACAAATAATAAACCTATGGTTGGTGCAGGTCAATTTAAATATATGGATGCAAAATATAAAGAACCACAAAAAATTAAAACCTTTGATTTTGAAAAATATTCTTCTTCAAATTCAGTTAATGATGAAGATGGTTCAAGTAAGAAATTTGATTTAAAACATATTAACTTTAATGATGAAAGAAATGAATTTAACCCAGTGCAAACAGATACTTCTGATTCTTCTTACCTTTTTGATAATGAAGATGCAATTGTGGTAAATTTAAAAAATAAAAAGAAAAAAAATAATGAATAGAAAAAAATGAAAATAATACTTATTATAAGTATTATTTTCATTTTTTATTAATTTATATATTTAATCCAATTCCTTGTAATAATATTCCAGAAACCACACCAATTATATATAAAATTGCTATAATTAATAAATTCTGTTTTATACCTTTATTAGTTCTAAATAATACAGCAAGTCCAACTCCTGCATTTACTAAAAGCCCTGCTATTAATGTACCTGCATTAACTACTCCCCCTACATAAAGTTCTGTAATTATTACAGATGAAGCACAATTTGGTATTAATCCAATTAAGCTAGCTATTATTGGTCCTAAAATTGGTTGATTTGTTAAAAATCCTGCTATATTTTCTTCCCCTATTAAAAAGATTATTGTATTTAAAGCAAAGGTAATTAATAAAATAAATACAAAAATATGTAAAGTATGATGTATAGCTGATTTTAAAATTCCCTTTTCACAATGGCAATGGTCATGTTCACATATATCTTCTATTTTTTCTTCTTCTTGATTTTTATGTCTTAGTCTTAAAACAAAATCTATTATAAATCCTGCTATCATTCCTATTGCAAATTTTATTGCTAATATTTTTAATATATCTTGCACTGGAAATGATTCTGAAATCATAACTGGTATCATTTCATCAGAAGTAGATAAATAAACAGAAATTAAAGTTCCAAGTGTTATAACTCTTGCTGCATATAGGTTTGTTGCAGATACAGAAAATCCACATTGTGGAACTACACCTAATAAGCTTCCAAAAAATGGACCGAATTTCCCAGATTTTTTTATTCTTTCTTTTGCCTTATTACTTGTTTTGTGTTCTATATATTCCATAAGCAAATATGTTAAAAACAAGAAAGGCAGTATTTTTACACCATCTATTAGTGTGTCTTGTAATACTTCTAACATATATATTTTTCTCCCTTTAAAAAGACTATTATATATAATAACATATTTTTACGTTTTTGGCAACTGGTTACAAAAAAAAGGAGAGCTTCTACTCCCCTAATCCAAAGCTTACACCTAAAGCATTGTTAACTTTATCAATTATTTTTTCGTCATTTATATGTCCTATTTTTTCTCTAAGCCTACTTTTATCTATTGTTCGTATTTGCTCTGTTAGAACTACAGAATCACTTTTTAAGCCACAAGACTCAGAATCAATTTCTATATGAGTTGGAAGCCTTGTTTTATTTTGTTGAGATGTAATTGCTGCTGCAATAACAGTTGGACTATATTTGTTTCCCATATCATTTTGTATAATTAAAACCGGTCTTATACCACCTTGTTCTGAACCTACAACAGGACTTAAATCTGCATAATACATATCTCCTCTTTTTATTACCATATTCTTCACTCCTAATATTACTTTATTTATCAAGATATGTTAATTGTAGTGAATTCTAGTTTTATATCACTTAGAATTCTCTATAATTAATGCTATATTCTAAATATTAGTTAAAGTAAAGAATTATACTGTTTATACTCCTTTTGGCATATTATATAAACTAAAAGCTATAATATTTTTTTCATCTAAACTATTTATCTTTACTTCTTTATATAATATGTAAACTGTTATATTTTTGTTAATGTCTGTAACTTCCATTTTTGTTGGATTTCCTGTGTTTTTATCTATATATAGTTCCTTATTTTGTGTATATTTATTATCATTACTATTAGAGGTTTTCATTATTATTTGACCATCTTTTTCTTCATAGCTTGCATCATCATTATTTAAATAATCATCTATAAAACAATTTAAGTCCAAACAATTATCTGAGATTAAATCATAATTGTCTATAATACTACTTAAATTTAAAGCTGTGTTTTCTAGTTTTAAACTATTACCATTTTTTATAATTTTAACTCCTGCTATATTTGTTGGCTCTTGCACTTCTTGTGTTGATACTTTATCTTTTATGTATTGTTGTTTTAACATATATTTATTACTATTTTTATTACTATTGGTTTTAACTTCTATTTGTGCCTCATAAGAATTAATATTTAAAATATAATCTACAATTTCTTGACTACTACTATTCTTTCCAATTTTTTTAGTTTTACTCATCTTTGGAATAATAAATATAAAAATTATTATTGCAATAACTACAATTGCAATTAAAATCAACAATTTTTTATTTTTCATAAAAGCTCCTTTTCTTTTAATATATTTTTATCCCTTTTATTATTGAATTATTTATATATATTATTCTAAGAAACCGCGCAGCGCTCAAACGAAGCGAAGCGAAGTGCGGTTGAAGAAGCCGACATACTAGTATTTCAAAAATATTATGTAATAATATTTTTGAAAACTTAAAATTCGGAGGCTTCGACAGCAAGGTTTCTAAAAAATAATATATATAAATAATTATAACTCAAGATAAAAAAATGTTAAGAATCATCATTCTTAACACATTTTTATTCTATAAACTATTAAAATATTCATCAACCAACTCAATTAAAGCTTGGCTATTTTCTGTATGATTAACTCTATTTCTAAAATCACTAGAATTAGGCAAATTTTTAGTATACCAAGAAATATGTTTTCTAATTTCATGTATAGCAACATTTTCTCCTTTATCTTGTATACAAAGTTCAATATGCCTTTTCATAACCTCTTTTCTTTCTTGCAAAGTAGGTTGTTCCAATTTTTCACCTGTTTCTAAATAATGCTTAATATTTCTAAAAATCCATGGATTACCTAAACTTCCCCTGCCTATCATAATTCCATCTACGCCAGTTTTTTCAAACATTTCCATTGCTGTTTCTTCATCTACTATATTTCCATTTCCTATAACTGGAATACTTACTGCTTCTTTAACTTTTCTTATAATTTCTAAGTCCACTTCTCCTGAAAAGAATTCTGTTCTGGTTCTTCCATGTACAGTAATTGCAGAAATTCCATTTTTCTCAGCCATTTTTGCAAGCTCTCCTGCTACAATATGTTCTTTGTCCCAGCCCTTCCTCATTTTTAAAGTAACAGGAACAGAAGAATTTTGAACTACTGCTTTAATTATTTTATCTGCCTTTTCTAAATCTAATAAAAGCTTGCTTCCATCACCATTTTTTACAACTTTAGGCGCTGGACATCCCATATTTATATCTATAATATCTGCAAACTTACTAAACTCTTTTGCAGAAAAAGCCATGCTTTCTTCATCACTACCAAAAATTTGAAAACTAATTGGCCTTTTTTCTCCATCTGTATTTATAAGTTGCTTTGTTTTTTCATCATTATGGAAAATTGCTCTACTACTTGCCATCTCAGTACAGACCATACCCGCCCCTTGTTCTTTGCATAAAACTCTAAAAGGCAGGTCTGTTACACCTGCCATTGGAGCGAGTATTAAATTATTTTCTAATTCTACATTTCCAATTTTTAGTTTTTTTAAATACATACTTTATTCCTTTACTATTTAATAAAAATAGTTTTCTGTCTCTTTCCACTTATATTAATCAATAGTCCAATACACATAAAGCTTGTAATCATTGAACTTCCACCATAGCTTATAAATGGAAGTGGAACACCAGTAATAGGTAACAATCCCATAACCATTCCAATATTTTCTATCATATGGAATAAAAAAATTCCTGCAATACCTGTAGCTATAATTGACCCCTTATTATCTTTTGCTGTTTTTGCTATATATAAAGCTTTTGTTACTAAAATAACATATAATACAATTATTGTACTTGATACTATAAATCCCATTTCTTCACTTATAACTGCGAAAATAAAGTCTGTAGTTTTTGGATATAAGAAACCTAGTTGCGTTTGGTTTCCTTTAAAAACTCCCATTCCAGTCAGTTCACCAGCTCCAATAGCTAGTTTAGATTGGATTATATTATAACCAGCTCCTCTTGGATCAGATTCGGGATTTAAAAATACATCTATTCTTTGCTTTGCATGGTCTGGTAATATAAAATTATATAATACTGGAATTGCTATTGCTATTATTAATATTGTTACAATAACATATTTTTTATCTATACCTGATGTAAATAATATTAATATAGTTGCAACTATAAATGCTGCTGCTGTTCCAAAATCTGGTTCTTTTACTATTAATAATACTGGAACTCCAACAACAAGTAATATTAAAAGTATTCTAGAAAACTTATTTATATTTTCTTTTTGTTTTAATTGTATTTTTGATATTACATAAGCTAAAAATAATATTACAAATATTTTAGCAAACTCACTAGGTTGAAAAGAAAAAAAACCAATATCAAACCAGCTTGTAGCACCATTTATTGGTTTTGTAAACAAAACTGCTACAAGTAAGAGCAAAAAAGCAATGTAAAAAATCGGAGATGCTTTTACTATTGCTTCATAATCAATTACTATAAAAAATATCATTACAACTAAACTAATTGCTATCCAAATTAGTTGCTTATTAAATGCATCATGATTACTCTCTTGTGTAGCAGAAAATAAAGCAACTAAACCTATAACACATAGAATGATGGCTATTACTAATACCCACCAATCTACATTTTTTAATTCTCTTTTTCTCATTCTTTATATTCCTTTTACAATATGTTTAACCTAGTGTTTATATCTTCATTCTTATTCTTGTAAACATATTTGCTTTATTTGTTATCTGAAGTTTTTTCTTCTTTATTATTATCTTCTTGAGATGGCTTAACATTTTTATCTGCTTCTTCTATAACAACTGCCTCTGAATTGTCTTCTTTATTAGATTTATTCTCATTGTTAGATTTCTTCTCTTCGTTTGATTTATCTTCTTTTTTTTCAATTTCTGCTTTTTTGTCACTCTTATTATCAGCTTCAACCTTTTTATCTAACTTGTTTTCTTCAACTTTATTATTGTTATTGTTTTCTTTTTCAATACTTTTTGTTTCTTCTATGTTTTTATTATTACCATCTTTTTCTTCTTTACTGCTTTTTTCTATTTTCCTAGCATCATTTTTAATTGTTATAATTGGAATATTAGCATATAAAGCAGGCGCTCCATTAGTGCCGTCTTCATTTTCTTTATTTGTTAATCTAACATCAATAGCACTCTCGTCTACTTCTATATACTTTTTTATTACTTCTATTATTTCTTGTTTCATTAAATCTAAAAAGTCAGCTGAAACATTTGCTCTATCTTGCATCAAAACTAAGTGTAGCCTTTCTTTTGCTGCACTTTTAGAGTTGCTGTTTGATGGCTTTTCATCTTTTTTTGCCTTTTTGAAAAACTTAAATATGTTTTCAAACATTGTGAACTTCTCCTCCAAATCTAATGGTAAATTTTATTTTTTAAAAATACTTTTTAATTTGGCAAAAAAACCTTTTTCCCTTCCTGGAATTGTAACTTCAATTTTTTCTCCTAAAACTCTTTTGGCAATTTCAATATAAGCTTTACCTGATGGAGCTTTTCTATTTTGAATTACAGGTTCGCCTTTATTTGTTTGTGTTATTATATATTCATCATCAGGAACAACGCCAATTAAGTCAATAGATAAAAGATCAACAATGTCATCTACATCCATCATTTCACCTTTTTTTACCATGTTTGGTCTTATTCTATTTATTACTAGTTCTGGGTTTTTAATGTTTGATGATTCTAATAATCCTATTATTCTGTCTGCATCTCTAATTGCTGAAATTTCTGCAGTAGTAACTACTATTGCACGGTTAGCTCCTGCTATTGCGTTTTTAAATCCTTGTTCGATTCCTGCTGGACAATCTATTAATATGTAATCGAATTCTTCTTTAAGTGTGTTTGTTAATTCTATCATTTGTTCTTCATTTACTGCGCTTTTATCTCTAGTTTGGGCTGCTGGTAATAGGTATAGTTCTTTAAATCTCTTGTCTTTTATTAGGGCTTGTCTAAGTTTGCACTTTTTTTCTACAACATCAACTATGTCATATACTATTCTGTTTTCAAGTCCCATTACAACGTCTAGGTTTCTTAATCCGATGTCTGTATCAACTAGTACAACTTTCTTTCCCTCTACGGCTAGGCTAGATCCAAGATTTGCAGTTGTTGTTGTTTTTCCTACTCCACCTTTTCCTGATGTTATAACAATTACTTCTCCCATAACTTTCCTCCTTAGGATTTTTAAACACATATTTTTTTAATATCTATATATTATAACGAATTTGCCAAAAAGTCAATGAATTGACATAAAAAAAATAAATTTCAAAGAGATTTTTTTCTTTGAAATTTATTCTAAGTTTATAAATATATTATTTTAAATTTAAGGGTTTATATTTTTATATTAAATATATTATTTTACATTCCCGTTACGGGTAGTTTCTTTTCAGGTATTTTTGGGTTTTCTACTATCACCTCTTTCTTATTATCAACTTTTACTGTTACGGTTTCATTTAGTTTTATATTAATCTCTATCGGTTTATCTTCTTTAATATATCCATTTAAAGAATTTGTTTCAACTAAATAATATTTTCCTGGCAATAAATTTGATATTGTTATTTTTCCTTCTTTATTTGTTTTTAAATCTTTTTTGATTTCTTTTTTATTTTCATCTAATAAGCTAAAAGTAACTCCTTCTAAGGCTTTTTTACTCTCCTTATCTTTTTTGTTAACTATTATTTTGGTTTCGTTTTTTTCATAGTTATCTTCTATTGAATTAGACGCATTTTCGTATTTCAATGTTGTTAATGCATAATCTTGCATACTTTCATCTGGTGCTAAACCATATAAAACTGGTTTTGTATTTAATTCAGATGAAATATTAATTTTAAAACTTCCTCCTTCTTTTAATTCTTTTATTGGAATTATGATTTTAAACTTTTGATTTTTTTCAAAGGTTGTTTGTTCTTCATT
>JAFRFO010000028.1 GCA_017434295.1 Clostridia bacterium | reverse complement strand
TACCACCACCTTTTTCTTTATAGTGGTATTATATACCATAATAAGAAAAAAGTCTGTAACACTAGTATAACATTAGTATTACAGAGCTTGTAATATTCTGTGGATAACTATTTTTAATTTTTATCTAGACTGAACAGTAACAAAATCCAACATTTTCTATCATTTTTTTGCCAAAAAAGTATTGCAAAAAAACAAGTTTATTGTTATGATATGGGTAGAATGGAATTATTGTATCGCACAAATAGGAATAAGCAGTGCGAAATGTAGAAAAATCAAGGAGAATAAAGAAAAATGATAGAATTTAGAAATGTTTCAAAGAAATATGAAACAGGAACAGAAGCTGTAAAAAATGCAAACTTTGTAATAGAAAAAGGAGAATTTGCATTTTTAGTAGGAACATCAGGAAGCGGAAAATCAACATTAATTAAGCTAATATTAAAAGAAGAAGAACCTTCTTCTGGAAATATAATAATAAATGGTAAAGACACAACATTTTTAAAACAAAGTAGAGTTCCATATTTAAGAAGAAGTATGGGAGTTGTGTTCCAAGACTTTAGATTATTGCCAGATAAAACAGTATATGATAATGTTGCTTATGCAATGTATATTGTAAGAGCAACACCAAGACATATAAGGAGACAAGTTCCAATGGTATTGTCTTTGGTAGGGTTAAGTGGAAAAGCAAAAATGTATCCACACGAACTTTCTGGAGGAGAGCAACAAAGAGTAGCATTAGCAAGAGCTTTAGTTAATAATCCAACAATGCTTATTGCAGACGAGCCAACAGGAAACTTAGATCCTGAAACAGCTTGGGATATTATGACATTATTAGATGATATTAACAAAAGGGGAACTACAGTTGTTGTTGCAACACACGCAAAAGACATAGTAGACAGAATGAAAAAAAGAGTTATAAAAATTGATAAAGGCAACATTGTAAGAGATGATGTAAAAGGTGGGTATGATAGTGAAATATAGTAGATTAGGTTATTTTATTGGAGAAGGATTTAGAAATGTATTTAAAAACAAAAAATCAACAGGTGCATCATTAGTTATAATGTGTGCAACAATGATTATTTTTGGTGTTTTTCTAGTATTAGGAAGAAACATAAATTACATAGTAAAAGAAGTAGAATCTATGCAAGGATTACAGGTATTCCTAAATAGAGATGCTACTGAAGAAGAAGTTTTAGAATTAGGCAAAAAGCTTAATGAAATCACAATAGATGGAAAACAAGTTATAAATAAAGTAGAAAGAAAGACCAAAGAAGAAGCCTTAAACATAATGAAAGAAAGACTAAAAGATAATCAAGACTTACTAGCTTCTTATGAGGGAGAAAACAATATTTTTGAAGAATCTTATGTGGTTACTTTAACAGACTTAAAGTATAATGGACAAGTTTATGATGAAATAAGCAAAATTGAAAATGTTAAAAAAATTACTAATAAAGATAAAACTGTTGCGAAACTTATTGACATTGCAAATGGTATAAGAATTATAACAGGTTCAATTTTAATATTATTAATCTTTATATCAATATTTATAATTGCAAATACAATAAAACTTACAGTACATGCAAGAAGAAAAGAAATATCTATTATGAAATATGTAGGTGCAACAAATAGCTTTATTAGATGGCCTTTTATGGTAGAAGGTATTATAATTGGTTTAATTGCTGGTGCAATATCATTAGTAATTGTAGGAGTTGCTTATAATGCCGTTGCAGATGCAATTGTAAATGGTTCTTCATCAGGAATTGCAGGAATGAACAATATTAGCTTACTAAAATTCAGTGATATGTTTAATTATATATTAATTACATATTTAGGATTAGGAATAGGTATAGGTACAATAGGAAGTATTATTTCAATGAGAAAATACTTAAAAGTATAAAGAAAGCAGGATTATATGCGCAAATTTTTATGTATAATTATTATTATAATTATAAGTTTATATGGAATTAATTTTATAAGTTTTGCAGAAGAAGATAATAGCCTAGCAGAAGAAAAAAATACTGTTTCAACAAAAGAAAATGTGGAAACTAATAGTTCAACTCAAGAAAATAATATTAGCATTTTACAACAAAAACAAAAAGAATGGCAAAATAAACTTCAAACAGTTGATAAAGATTTAACACTTGTACAAGATGAACTATCAGAAAATTTACAACAAATTGATTTATTAGACCAACAAATAGAACAAGCACAAAAAGAAATAGAAGAATCTAATAAAAAAATAGAGCAGTTAAATTTAAAAAATCAAAACATACAAGCAAGATTAAAGGTAGCAACAGACAAATATGAAAAACAAAAAGAATTATTGGAATCAAGATTAATTGCAATGTATGAAGCAGGAGAAGTTGAATATTTAGATGTTATTTTATCTTCAGCAGATATTTCTGAGTTTTTATCTAACTATGTGTTAGTAGATGAAATTGTTGAAAATGATAAAAACTTTTTAAGGGAAGTAGAAGAGAAGAAGCAAATAATTGAAATTGCAAGTCAAAATTTAAAAGAAAATTTGCAACAATTAAACATAATAAAATATAGTCAAGAACGAGACAGCAAAATATTAGATAACATTAAAATAATTAGAGAAAAGTATATTGCAAAATTAACAGAACAAGAAAAAGAAATACAAAAGCAAATAGATGAATATAAATTAGAATTCCAAAAAGTAAATAAAGAAATATTAGATATTGCTTATGGTGATGAACTTTTAGATAATTATGTTGGAGGAGCTTTAGCTTGGCCAGTTCCAGGATATACATTAATTACATCAAATTATGGAATGAGAGTTCATCCAATAACAGGATATTACAAGTTACATACAGGAGTGGATATTGGTGCTCCAATGGGAGCTGAATTTGTTGCAGCAAATGACGGAATAGTTACAAAAGCGTATTATAATTCAGCTTATGGAAATATGGTTATGATAGATCATGGCGGTGGAATTTCAACTTTATATGCACATGGTTCAGAAATTTTAGTTAATGTGGGACAACCAGTTAAGAAAAACGAACCAGTTTTAAAGGTTGGTTCAACAGGATATTCAACAGGACCACATGCACATTTTGAAGTTAGACTTAATGGTGTAGTTACGAATCCAATGGATTTTATTACAAGTGATAAGACTCCAGAAGAAGTAATACAAGAACAAATAGAACATTTAGATAAAACTAATAATGAAAATGATATTTAGTATAAAATAAGAAAATTATATAATTTTACTAAGTAATAGTAAAAATGTAGGAGGAAACCTATGAAAAGTTTATTAAAAAGAGTAACAGGAGTATTATTAATTTTTACAGTTTTAATTTGTAGTACTAATTTTTCAAAAGCTGCTAACAGTAATGATTATACTGCAGAACAAAATCAAAAAAATGCAAACAATGCTAAAATAAAAGAAATAGAAGAACGTGAAAAAGAAGTAGAAAAAATAAAAGATGAAACACTAAAAGAAGTTGAAAAATTAAATATAGAAATATCACAATACGAAAGTCAAATTGAAGAATTGGATGAGAAAATAGATGATGCTCAAGCAAAAATTGATGAAGCTCAAGCTCAACTAGAAAAAGCTCAAGATGATTACAAAAAACAAAAAAATATGCTAGAAGCAAGATTAGTTGCAATTTATGAAGCAGGAGAAACATCATATTTAGATTTCTTATTATCTTCTGAAAATTTAACTGATTTAATATCTAATTATTATTTAGTAACAGAAATTGCTTCTTATGATTCAGAATTATTACAATCAATAAAAGAAGAAGAAGAAAAAATTGCAAATGCAAAAGAGACTTTGGAAGTTAGTAAAAAAACATTAGATACAGAAAAAGCAAATAAACAAAGTGCTTCTATGAAATTACAAAGTTCAAAAAATAGTAAGAATAATTATGTATCACAATTAAATCAAGAAGAAAAAGATTTACAAGCAAAGGTTGAAGAATTAAAGAAAGATAATGAAAACTTAGATGCTGAAATTAGAAAAAAACAAGCTGCTATACAAGAAGCATTAAGAAAACAATCAAGTAGCAGTAGTAGCAGTAGTTCAAGCAGTTCAAGTGGTACAGTATATTCTGGAGATCCAAGTGATTGTGGATTTATCAAGCCTGTAAATAGTTATGTAACAACTGGAATGTATTATTCTTCTGGTGGATACCATGGAGCAGTCGACTTTGGGGCTTATGGAGTTAATGGTCAACCAGTAGTTGCAGTAGCAGATGGTGTAGTTGTAACAACACATGCTTGGACAACAAGTTATGGAAATCACGTAATAATTGCCCATCCAAATGGTTTATATACATTATATGCACATGGACAAGCAGGTTCAATATGTGTATCTGAAGGACAAACAGTAAAACAAGGTCAACAATTAATGAGAGTTGGAAGTACAGGAAACTCAACAGGACCACACTTACATTTTGAAGTAAGAACAAGCCCTGGTACATATAGCTGTAGAGTAAACCCATTAAATTATTTACCATAGGTTTATAGCATAATTGTATTTTCTATTAATACTATTTAATAAGAAGATTAATAAAAAGTTAAATAAATATAAAAATAGCCGTTCCTTACTGGTCGTCGAATTGAAGCTGTATAAAAACAAGTTTTTAACAGCTTCATATTCTCCTTCCAAACTGCGCGTCACTTTATTTTTATATTTATTTAACTTTAAAATGTTTTAGAAAGGTTAATACAAATGGAAGAAAATAAAAATAAGACATATAAACTAATAATGATAATAGCTTTAACTGCATTTGTAACTTGTATGCTAACAACATTGGCATTTTTTATTATTTTTCTAAATGGAAAACAAGTAGGCAGATATGTTTTGGTTACAGAAAAAGAAGAAAATCAAGAAATTTCAAATAAATTAGATAAAATAAGAACAGTTATAGATAAATACTATTTTGGAGAAGTAAATGAAGAAAAACTAGAAGAAGGCGCTATTTCAGGATATATAGATGGATTGGAAGATCCTTATACTGAGTTTATTCCAAAAGACCAAATGAAAGATTACTTAGAAGATACTAAAGGAAACTTTGTTGGCATAGGAATATATATGTCAAAAGACAGTAAAAAAGATTTAATACAAGTAGTTGCTTTGGTACCTGATTCTCCAGCTGAAAAGTCAGGAATAAAAGAAGGAGATTATATAAAAACAATAGATGGAATAAACTATACAGCAAAAGATTATGATGCAATTTCTTCTAAATTAAAAGGAGAAGAAGGAAGCATTGTTAAAATAACAGTTATAAGGGAAAATGAAGAACTTAATTTTGAAATAAAAAGAGAAAAAGTTATTTTAAATAAAGTAGAAGGAAAAGTTTTAGAAAACAATATTGGATATATTAAAATATCTTCATTTGATGAATCAACAAGCGATGAATTTAAAGAAAAGTTTGAAGAATTACAAAAACAAAATATTAAATCATTAATAATAGACCTAAGAAACAATGGCGGAGGAATAGTAACTGAAGCATTAAAAATTGCTGATTTTATTGCAGATAAGGATTCTGTTTTACTATATGAAATAGATAAAAATGGAAAAGAAGAAGTTAAAAAGTCAAATAATAATCCAATAATAAATATGCCAATAGTAGTATTAGAAAATGAAAATACTGCAAGTTCTTCTGAAATTTTAGCAGCTGCATTAAAAGATTTAGGAAAAGCAAAAATAGTTGGAAAAACTTCTTATGGAAAAGGAGTAATACAACAAATATTATCTTTGCCAGAAGGAAGTGGCTTAAAAATTACTACAGAACAATATAAAACGCCAAATGGAAACTTTATTCATAAAAAAGGAATTGAACCAGATGTTGAAGTTGACTTACCTAAAAACTTTGATAAAACCAAATTAACTGGGGCAGAAGATACTCAATTTCAAAAAGCAATTGAATTATTAAAATAAGTATTTATACAAAAAAGAAAGGAATTTTATAATGAATTTACCGAATAAACTTACTATATTTAGAATAATACTTGTACCAATTATGGTAATAATTCCATATTTAGGCATAAAAGGCGATTTTTATGGTATACCATATAGCTTTTTAATAATGGATTTAATTTTTATAATAGCATCAATAACAGATAAATTAGATGGATATTTAGCTAGAAAGAATAATGAAATCACTACATTTGGTAAATTTCTAGATCCACTAGCAGATAAAATTTTGGTTTTATCTGCTATGCTAATTTTAGTAGATTCATCATATCATTTACCTGTATGGATTCCAATTATAGTATTAACTAGAGAATTTATTGTATCTGGTTATAGGTTAGTAGCTGTTGAAAAAGGTGGTAAAGTAATAGCTGCATCAAAATGGGGAAAATTAAAAACTGTAACTCAGATGATAGCCGTAATTGGAGCGTTTATAGATATAAATAATTTTGGGGCATGCTTTAGTGGAACTTTAACAGGATTTGCGTTATTTTTAAATATATTTACAACACTAATGATGATAATCCAAACTATTGCTACAGTATTTTCAGGATATGATTACTTAAGAGGAGCCAAAAGTTTGCTAAAATAATTTTTGGTATGCTGAGAAAACTTAAAAGTTAATTTATTGATAATAAAGCTTAGAATTGTAGAAGAAATTAGTGAAAAAATCTTGACAAATTATTAAAATAGACTTAATATATAGAAAGACTTTTTACAAGATGAAAGGGGAATGTAAAATGGAAGAAAAAGAAGTAATATTAACACAAGAAGGTTTTGATAAATTAGAACAAGAATTAAATTATTTGAGAACAGAAAAAAGAGCAGAAATTGCAGAGAGAATAAAAGTAGCATTAGGATTTGGTGATTTGTCAGAAAATTCTGAATATGATGAAGCTAAAAATGCTCAAGCAGAAAATGAAGCAAAAATAGTAGAGCTAGAAAATAAAGTTAGACATGCTAAAATTATAGATGAAAAAGAAATTGACACAGAAACAGTTCAAATTGGAAATACCATAAAAGTATTAGATATAGAATTTGATGAAAAAGTGGAATATACTATAGTAGGTTCAACAGAAGTAAATCTTGCAGAAAATAAGATTTCAAATGAATCACCTTTAGGAAAAGCTTTACTAGGTGCAAGAAAGAATCAAACAATAGAAGTAAATGCACCTGCAGGAGTAATGAAATATAAAGTATTAGCAATTACAAAATAGAAAGATTTTGAATAATGTATTAATATAAAACCTTGCAAAATGCTTAAAGATTGCATTCTACCACTATAATAGGGAAAGTCTTAACAGTGGGAAGCATAGTTTAAAAAATTAATACATTATTTTTTTAATATATAATAGAGGTAACAAATATGATAAATAATAGTAGATTTACGGAAATTGATGAAGAATTTATATGTGATAATTGTGGTAAAAAAGTTAGTAAGTTAGGTTATTCTAGTAGAAATCATTGTCCATTTTGTTTACATTCAAAACATGTTGATATAAATCCAGGAGATAGAGCAGAGACTTGCCATGGAGATTTAGAGCCTGTTGGAATTGAAATTGACAATAAAAAAGGTTATGTTATTATATTTAAGTGTAAAAAATGTGGAAAATTAAGAAGAAATAAAGCTGCAAAAGATGATGACATGGATTTAATTATTAATCTAAGTAGTAAACAGTATTAATAAAGGTTTATAATATGTATTAATAATTGTATATTTTTAAATGTGTAAATTCAAAATAATTCAATTACACATTTGAAAATATACTTTTTCTTTTTTTATTACAAAATCCATCAAAAATATTGTAAAAAATAACAAAATGTGATATATTGTTAATGTTAAAAAAGGAGATGATTATAAATGATAGCCTTAGGTAGTGATCATGGTGGTTATGAATTAAAAGAAGAAATAAAAAAATATTTTGATGAAAAAGAAATACAATACATAGATTATGGTACAAATAGTCCAGAAAGAACAGACTATCCTATATATGCAAAAAAAGTAGCTGAAGCTATAGTTAATAATGAATGTGATAAAGGAATAATAGTTTGTAGATCAGGACATGGAGTTGCAATAGTTGCAAATAAATTTAGAGGAATAAGAGCAGCAAATATAACAAGTGAAGAAGATGCAAAATTTGCTAAGGCTGATGATAATATTAATGTTTTAACTTTAAGTGGAGATAATCTATCAGTAAATACTACTGTTTGTATAATTAGAGCTTGGCTTGCAACAGAATTTAAACAAGGAAGATATCAAGAAAGAATACAAATGATAGAAGAAATTGAAAATGAAAATATGAAATAAAACTGGAGGAATATAAATGTGGGGTAATATAGCTATAGCATTTTTGCTTTCGTTTATTGTTTCTTTTATGGCAACACCTTACACTATAAAAATAGCAAAAAAGGTTGGAGCCGTTAGTGTAGAAGAGGGCGAAAGAAGAATGCATAACAAAGTAATGCCAAAATTTGGTGGACCAGCTGTTATTCTTGGATTTCTTGTGTCTATTATATATTTAATAATAATAATGCATTTAGAAGGTCGGAATTGATTTATTTGGCTCAGAACAATATGGCTTTAAATTACTAGGAATGTTGTTGGGAATTATTGTTATTGCTATAACAGGAATTATAGATGATATAAAAGATATAAAACCACTTACAAAGTTATTTGGACAACTTGTTGCAGCTGGAGTAGCAGTTGCCTTTGGAATAAGAATTAATGCCATTACATTACCTTTTTTGGCAGCACCAGAATTAGGAGAGATTATATCAATTACAATAACAATGATCTGGATAGTTGGAATTACAAATGCAATAAATCTTATAGATGGATTAGATGGATTATCTTCAGGAATATCAGTGATTTCATCTATTTCATTATTAATAGTATTTTTATTAAATGGTTCATCTACATTATCAATAGTATTAATTACAGCATTAGCAGGAGCATTAATAGGATTTATACCATTTAATTTTGCACCAGCAAAAACCTTTATTGGAGATTCTGGTTCGAATTTTTTAGGATATTCTATAGCAATTATCTCAATTCTTGGAGTTGCAAAAACTTATACAGCAATAGTAATAATAATACCTGTTATAGTTCTTGCCGTTCCAATATTTGATACAATTTGGGCAATTATTAGAAGACTAAAAAAAGGTAAATCACTAAAAGCAATAGTTAGTGCAGATAATGGTCATTTACATCATAAACTAGTAAGAAGAGGTTTTAGCCAAAAACAAGCTGTTTTAATTCTTTATGGAATTAGTGCTGCTTTTGGAATATTTGGAGTAATACTTTTTGAAAGTGGAGTATGGAAAGCACTATCGTTCTTATTAATGGTTATAGTAGCAATTGCATTAGGTTACAAAAACTTTGAACGAGAAAAGGGAAATGCACAAGATAGATTTGTATGTTCAGAATGCAAATATATATATAATCCAAAGTATGGAAATGAAAAAGCAGGTATAAAGCCTGGCACAGCGTTTGATGATTTACCAAAAGATTGGGTTTGCCCAGTATGTGGTGAAAGCAAAGATGTTTTTGAAAAACAAGATTAATCGGTCAATTGGTTCCGGGTTTAAATTGACCGATTTAATATTATTGATTTAATAATACACTAGTTTTTTAGAATAATTATAGGAGGAATAAAAATGGAAGAAAAAATTTTAATTTTTGGACATAAAAATCCAGATACAGATACAATTTGTTCAAGTATAGTTAAACAAATATTAAGTGAGAAAGATGGAAAAACAAATGTAAAAGCAGTAAGATTAGGTAATGTAAATAAAGAAACACAATTTGCATTGGATTATGTGGGAATTGATGCACCAGATTTAATTGAAAAAGTTGAAGAAGGGCAAAAAGTAATATTAGTTGACCACAATGAATTTAATCAAAGTGCAGATGGAATTGAAAATGCAAAAATAATTGGAGTTGTTGATCATCATAGAATATGCAATTTCCAAACAACAGATCCTTTATATTATACAGCAAAACCTTATGGATGTACTGCTACAATCCTTTATCAAGATTTCATAGCTAAAGGAATTGAAATAGAGAAAAAAGAAGCCATATTAATGGCAAGTGCAATTATTTCAGATACATTATTATTAAAATCACCTACTACAACTAAACATGACGAAAAAGCATTAGGAGAACTAGGAAGAATTGCAGAAATTGATATTAATAAATATGGATTAGAATTACTAAAAGCTGGAACAGATTTAGATGATTTTTCTGAAAAAGAATTAATAAATATGGATGCTAAAAAATTTGAAACAAAAGGAGTAAAATGTGTTATTGCACAAGTAAATACTGTAAGTATTCCTGATGTATTAAAAAGAAAAGAAAAATTAGAAGCTGAAATAAAGTCAGCAATTACTGAAAGTGGATTAAATTTATTTGTTTTAGCAATTACAGATATTTTAAACAGCAACTCACAAATAATTGCTCTAGGGGACAGAACTGATATAATAGAAAAATCCGTAAAATTAGAAGATAATATGGCACTTTTAGAAGGTGTTGTATCAAGAAAAAAACAACTATTACCAATGGTAGAAAATAATATATAAATTATGCTTTTTTATTAGCAACAATTTTTGGAAAAAGTTGACTTTTTTTGAAAATTATAGTATACTAGGGAAGGTACAAAAAGAGGATGTTAAAACCTTATTTAAGGAGAAAAAAATGAAAAGTATTTTAAATATTAAAAGTATATTAATTATAGCATTAATAGGAGTATTAAGTTTTGTATTTTTTGGAAAAAGCTTTGCGGCAGATACTGCAAAAGTATCTGTAGGAACTGCAAATGTAAGAAAAACAGCAGATGCAAATGCTACAATAGTTGAACAAGCTAACAAAGGAGAAGAAGTTCAAATTATTGAAAAAGCAGGAGAATGGTACAAAGTAAAATATAACAATATAGAAGGATATATTAGAGAAGATTTATTAGACGTAAAAAATGAAACATCTACGGAAAACTCTAATACAGAAAATAATACAACAAATACTGAAACACAAATTAACAATACAGCTGAAAAACCAGCTGAACAGAATACAGATGCAAATAGCAAAACTGAGGAAAGTGTTGCAACTACTGCTGAAAATGCAGAAGCCGTAAGTACAACAGAAAATAAAACAGAAAACTCAGCAACAGAAACAACAAAAGTTGAAGATAAAACTGGAATGTATACTTGTAAACAAGATACAAAATTAAAAATTATGCCATTAATAAATGGTCTTAATTTAAAAGATATTAAAGTTAATGAAACAGTAAATGTTTTAGAAGTTAATAACAAATGGGCTTATGCAGAGAGTGGTGTAAATAGAGGTTGGATATTAGTTAGTAAGATTGAAAAAGTAACTACTGAACAACCAACAGAAAACCAAGAAGAACAACAGCAAGAACAACAAGAAACTGACTTAAATGCTACAATGTATGTAAATAGTGAAGTTATAAATTTAAGAAAAGAAGCAACAACAGATTCTGATAGTTTAGCTAGACTAAATAGAGGAACAGAAGTAATAGTTCATTCAAATAATGATGGCTGGAGTAAAGTTACTGTAGATGGAAAAGATGGATATATTTCTTC
>JAFRFO010000027.1 GCA_017434295.1 Clostridia bacterium | reverse complement strand
GGACCTTCACCAATAAACATTATATCAGCATTTCTATTTCCAACACCAAATACAATGTTTTTCCTTGTTTGAAAAAGCTTGCATTTATTACAGTTTTCAATTGACTTTTCTAATTCTTCCCATGTTTCAAACATTTCTGTTCCTCTTTCAAAAACTTCTTCTTCTAATTCTATTGATATTTATTTTGGTTTCATACTAATATAGTTGTTTTATATACAATATCAAATTAATTAATCTATTTCAACTCTATCAACGCAGTTTCTAAACCATATCCATCTTTTTCAACTCTAAAAGAATGAATTAAATTTGAATTGCAAACACTGCAAATACCACAGTCAATTATATTTTCATCTTTTAAACCAATTTTTGTAAGTAACACTCTGTTTATTAGAACAGTATCAATATGCCATTTATTCTTTTCTTTATTGTATTCAATAATATTATCTAGATGTTTTTTCTCTTTTTGATGGTCAATTATTTCTTTAATCATATCATTTTCAATATTGTTTGGAAAATCATAGTTTTCAAAATCCTGAAACTCACTTTCAAACATATTCTTCACATCTTCATCAACCTCAAAATGACATTTTCTAATACTTGGACAAATGCAACAAATAATATCTTCTGGATTACAATTAAATTCATTTATCATTTTATTGACACCAACTACAGAAATTCTTTGTAGCGTCCCATTCCAGCCAGAATGCACATTTGCAATTACTTTTTTTACTGGATCAAATAACAATAATAAAATACAATCAGCATTAGTTGTTGAAAGAATTATATTTTTCTTATTTGTAACAAGTCCATCTGTATTTTTATATTCACCATATCCAAAGTCAGGTTTATTAGTATGCATCTTTTCACTTATTGTTAATACGTTTTTTGTATGCTGTTGTAGTGGTTGAGCTATGTTTATATAATTTGTATGTAGCTCTTCACATATTTTTTTGTAATTATCAACTGCTATTTCATATTTATCTTGTGACAACAGCTTCTTATCTACAGTTGAAGTTCTATAATCTTTTTCAATTCCTAAAGTATAAGCATGATTAATAATATCACTATACTCTAGCAATTTTTTAAATTGAAGATATTCCACCCCATTTTTCTTTATATGAATAACGTCTTTATTAGATAAATCCATACTTTCCTCAACTTTTTTATAAATCGGTCAATTCAAACCTGGAACTAATTGACAGATTTCGGTCAATTCAAACCCGGAACCAATTGACCGTTCTTTCATTTTTAATATAACATCATCTGCTGAATCATTTGGAATATAATTATATTTATTATCGCACATTTTAGTATTAAAACCACAAATTGCTTTGTATGAGCAATATTCGCATGGTGTTTTTCCTTTTTTATTATATGGTTTTATATCAATTCTTCCTTTTAATATTTCCTTAGAAATTTCTTTTATTGTTTTATAAATATAATCTTGTAAAACTTTAAATTCTTCTTTGCCAACACCAGAAGTAAACTTTTTATTAACTTCTCCAGAAGCT
>JAFRFO010000026.1 GCA_017434295.1 Clostridia bacterium | reverse complement strand
TGCTTTGATATGTCTTTTTTCTCACATTTCTCTATTTGTGATGTTATTGTTACTAACTCATTCATTAAAGGCCTCATTCAAGGTATCCCACATAGAACCCTTATTTGCTTTATTTTCTTTGGCTGTCTTTTGCTCTTTTTCCTTAACAGCACTGAAAACCCATTTTCTCATTGCCATATAATGAGATTTGTATTTTGCACCTTTCATCTCAATATACTCATCTAAATAAGTGATTGCCTTTTGTGTTTCTTCTTCCCCAAATTCAGTGTTTAGTTTCTCTAATTCTTCATCAGTTAGTAAAATATGCTTATATTCTCCATACTTATGCTTTTGTTTTTTGGTTTCTTCTTCTCTCACACTCTTATCTTCTTTATTAGAATTAGATATAGAATTAGAGTTAGATATAGAGTTAGATATTATATAGGGACTTTGTCCCAAACTTGTCCCATTCTCTTTTTCTAATTTTATTCTTTCTCTATATTCAGCCTTTCTTATACCTTCATTACTAATAGAACCTATCATTTTTTGCATATCTAACATATAAATTGTTCCATTATCTAATATTTCTATTAAGTGCATATTTTGAAATATCTTAATTGCTTTTTCAACAACATCAATATTATGCCCAGTAATTGTTGCCAGCATTTTTGTGTCGTATGGTATATATTCATTAAATGTTAATTTCCCTTCGTTTTTTAATGCTTTTAAGTAAAGTTTTAAGAGTATGTTTGAATATAAATATCCGTTCTCTAAACTTTCTAATATTTTAAGTTCATCACTTTCAAAAAAGTTTTCCTTTAATTTTAAGTAATAATATCCTTTTTCTGCCATCTTATTCTCCTTTATAAAAATAAATAACCACCAAATTACTTATCCTATTGTGGTTGACGGACTTTCATTTGGTGGCTCAAAGCCAAGTATTAAGTTTTACCAAGCAATGGCAACCACTCCAAACACTCGGCTTTAATTTGACACTGTGTGTCTTGAAATATTATTCACTATTCATATTTCATATTTATTTTATATTTTTTTTAGATATTTGTCAACGATTTTAACAAAGTTTTTATTCACTTGCCTTAAAATTGTATATGGGTTTAATTATATCAATAATTTCGACAGTATCTTTTATGCAATTTATAATTTCTTGCATTGGTTTATAAACCATTGGTGCTTCATCAATAGTCTCATTGCATACGGAAGTTGTGTAAATATTATTCATTGATTTTTTATATTCTTCTAAATCAAGTTTTTTTCTTGCTTCCATTCTTGACATAATTCTTCCAGCACCGTGTGGGGCTGAACAATTCCAATCTTCATTTCCTTTTCCTTTTGCAATTAAACAACCATCTCTCATATTCATTGGAATTAAAACTATTTCATCTTTATATGCTGAAATTGAGCCTTTACGAACAATATTGTCATCTCCAATATAATTATGTCTTGTTTCGTGTTTAATTAAATAGCCACCTAAAAATTCGGCTATAATTCGCACCATATTGTCTCGATTTTGTGTTGCCCATTTTTGACAAATTTTCATATCGTGTAAATAATCTTCTCTATCTTGTCCTTCAATATAGCATAAATCTTTTGGAAGTTTTGTTTTGCCTTGATATTTTTGTTTAAGTTCTTCAAGTTTTGCTGAAATTTCGATTTGTTTCCCTTGTTCTTTTAGAGTTTTTATTATTTGTTCTCTTTCTTCTTTCATTTCTTTTTCAAAAGAACAATGCCTAATTGCTTTATCTTGATAGATTTCACAAACTTGTTTCCCAAGATTTCGACTTCCAGAATGAACTACTAAATATAATTTATCATCTTTTGTTTTATCTATCTCAATAAAGTGGTTTCCACCACCCAAAGTTCCCAGTGATTTTTCCAAATAATTATCAGCATTTCTTAATTGCTTATAACATCTCAACTCTTTTAAGTCTATGTCAGTTTCAAGAGACTTTTCTCTAATATTCATTCCACTTGGTATATTTTCTCTTATATATTTATCAAGTGTTACTAAATCAATATTATTATTTTTTAATAATGCCCAAGTCATTCCACATCCAATGTCAACTCCAACAATTTCTGGAATAATTTTATTGCCTAAATCAGCAGTAAAACCAATTACACAACCAGCACCAGCGTGAACATCTGGCATTATTCTTACTTTACAATTCTTAAATGCTTCTTGTTCTAATAACAAATCAATTTGTTCTTTTGCTTTTTCTTCTATATTTTTTGTAAATATTTTCAAATTTTTCATATTTCTTCTCCTATTTGGTTTAATTTTCTATATAAACTTTTTCTTTCACTTGCTTTTATCGTGTTCTCAATAGTTCTTAAAAACTGCTGTTTCTTTTTCTTGGTTAGAAAATCATACGGCTTAACAATAAACTGGAT
>JAFRFO010000025.1 GCA_017434295.1 Clostridia bacterium | reverse complement strand
TGCTTTGATATGTCTTTTTTCTCACATTTCTCTATTTGTGATGTTATTGTTACTAACTCATTCATTAAAGGCCTCATTCAAGGTATCCCACATAGAACCCTTATTTGCTTTATTTTCTTTGGCTGTCTTTTGCTCTTTTTCTTTAACAGCACTGAAAACCCATTTTCTCATTGCCATATAATGAGATTTGTATTTTGCACCTTTCATCTCAATATACTCATCTAAATAAGTGATTGCTTTTTGTGTTTCTTCTTCCCCAAATTCAGTGTTTAATTTCTCTAATTCTTCATCAGTTAGTAAAATGTGCTTGTATTCTCCATACTTATGCTTTTGTTTTTTGGTTTCTTCTTCTCTCACACTCTCATCTTCTTTATTAGAATTATATATAGAGTTAGATATAGAACTAGATATAGAGATTTGTTTCACATCCGTTACACATCCGTTACACATTTCGTTATTTTCGTTACTATTAAAATAATAATCTATACTATCTAATAAACTTTGTGATAATTCAAGTGAATGAGAATGAACATTACTATGGCAATTTCTACAAAGAGTTATCATCTTATTTTCATTGCTATTTTCTGGCTTTAATTCATTATATCCATCAATATGATGAACACATAAATTTTCAATACTTCCACAAATAGCACATTTCATTTTATCTCTTTTTAATACAACATAATAATTTCCATTATATCTTTTATTATTCGTATAATCATCAATTAAAGGAATATGTTGAACACCTTTACATATTTCCTTTGCTCTATATTGTCTTTGTCTAATAGCATTGCTTTTAGGTTCTTTGTTTGCTTCTGGAATTTGTTTCTTTTTTTCTCTAAATTGCCTTACTCTTTCAGCACTATCACATTCACTTCCAATACAATCACTTGCTTCTAAAAGTAAAAACTTGTTATCACTTTCTTCTATTAAACCTTGTGATTGAATATATATCAATGTTGCATTAACATTTTCAACATCTTCATCGAGTTTTAGTGCCAATTCTTCTTGAAATGTTGGCTCAATGCCTTCAAATTGAATTATGCCATTGTTTGATATGCTTAATAACTGCATTTTAAGATAAATAATAGTATAAGTATCTCCACCAGCAATTTTCCTTAATTTTTTGATTTTAGGGCTATTAAAATAGTCTTCTTTTAATTTTAACCAATAATATCTTTTTTCACTCATTGTTTGTCTCCTTTATAAGTTCAATATTGTCATAAATGTTTCCTACAACTACATAACCACTTTGCCTATAAGTAAATAAATCACTTTTTCTTTTATATCTTTTATTGTTATAGACTTTCAAATCAAATTTTCCTTTGACTTGGTTCCATTGAACTATGGCTTGGTCTTTTCTAACCCACCAAGTTCCACCACCAATAACATAAGATTTTTCTATGCAATCTTTCCAATAAGGTTTTAATTCATTTGTTAGACAATTAACATTTGTTTCAAATTCGACAATATCTCCTTCAAATATTTTTGTTCCATTATTGTCTTTCATTCCGGTATATTGTCCTATTGTTTTTTCATCTACATCTATATGCATCACATTGCCATATCTATCTTCACATAGAATGTGTGGAAACCCACTATTTGTTGTTAAATCTAAACTTCCATAAAACCAGTCATAATACATAATTCCAGTTCTATCTTTTGCTCTAAACTCAATTTCTCTCATATTTCTTCTCCTATTTGGTTTAATTTTCTATATAAACTTTTTCTTTCACTTGCTTTTATCGTGTTCTCAATAGTTCTTAAAAACTGCTGTTTCTTTTTCTTGGTTAGAAAATCATACGGCTTAACAATAAACTGGAT
>JAFRFO010000024.1 GCA_017434295.1 Clostridia bacterium | reverse complement strand
TAACCCTTTTAAGGGTTTGCTACAGTAGTAAATGCACTAAGGCTTGAACGGAGTGAAAGCCAGCACCTTTAGGTGCTGCAATGTTATATGCCCTTATAGGGCAAGTGAAAACCACCCGTTTCACGGGTGGTTATTATTATTTTTTTTCACTAACTTGTGCATATTTCTTAAGTTTTTCATATACTTTATAATTAACTGTACCAGCAGGGAATTTACCGTCTTTATCTTTCTTACCTGCAGGAACTCCAGTTAAAACTTCAATTCCTTCTTCGATATTAGATACTGAATAAATATGGAATTTTTTATTTTTAACAGCTTCAACAACTTCATCTGAAAGTTGCAAATTGTTAACATTTTGAATTGGTATCATAACACCATGTTCGCCTGTTAAACCACGTAATTTACAGATTTGGAAGAAGCCTTCTATTTTTTCGTTAACTCCTCCAATAGGTTGTATTTGACCTTTTTGGTTAACTGATCCAGTAACTGCAATTGATTGTTTAATTGGAATTCCAGAAAGGCTAGAAAGTAAAGCATAAAGCTCAGTACTTGAAGCACTATCTCCATCAACTCCATTATATAATTGCTCAAAGCAAATACTTGCTGTTAAGCAAAGTGGAATATCTTGTGCAAACATTTCTCCTAAGTATCCTGAAAGAATAAGTACACCTTTTGAATGTGAAGAACCAGAAAGTTCAACTTCTCTTTCAATATTTACAATTCCAGTTTTTCCTGTATATGTGTTAACTGTGATTTTTGCTGGTTTTCCAAAAGTATAATCTCCAATAGTCATAACAGTTAATCCGTTTATTTCTCCAACTTCTGAACCTTCTGTATTAATTAAAAGTGAATGGTTTTGTATCATTTCTGTATATTTTGAATCATATTTTTTAACTCTTTCAATTCTTTTAGCTAGAGCTTTATCAATATGCTCTCCAGTAACAACTTTTGCTTTATCAATTTTAGCCCAAGTTGCAGCTTCACCAATTATTTGTGCTAAATCATTAAATCTTGTAGATAATTTTTTGTGATTACCAGCAATTTTAGAAGAAAATTCAATTATCTTTGCCATAGCTGTTTTATCTAAATGAGGAAGTTCTTCTTGAACACAGAAGCCATGAACAAATCTAGCTAATTTATTAGCATTTTCTTCTGTAATTGGAGCATCATCTTCAAATTCAACTTTAATCTTGAATAATTTTTTAAAGTCAGAATCCATTGCTAAAAGTGTATGATAAATATCACTATTTCCAATTAAAATTACTTTTAAATCTAGTGGAATTGGCTCTGGCTTAAGAGATACCATAACCATAGAAGAACGTTGATCTTGTGCATTTTCTATTGCTAATTCCTTTACTCTTAAAGCTTTCTTTAAAGCTTCATAACAAATTCCATTTGAAAGTAAATCTTTTGCTTGGAATATGATGTATCCACCATTTGCTTCATGTAATAAACCAGGTTTAAGCATTGTGTGGTCAGTTTTTAAAGCACCGTAATAGTTTTCATATTCAAGCTTTCCAAATATATTATGATAAGAATAGTTTGAATCCATTATAACTGGTGCACCTTCTCGGTTGGAATTATCAACAAATAAATTAACTCGGTAATTCAAACATGGGTCTGGAGTTTTTTGCATTTGTGGTTGTCCAGGATTGTTTGATTTTGGTTCATCCTCTAAAAATACTGGTATATTTTTTAGAACATCTTGTTTTACATCATTTAAAAACTTATTAATTTTTTTATATCTTTTATATTTAGATTTTAAAAAGTTTATATGAACATTTACAGTCATAAGGGCAATATTAGATTGCCATTCTGAAATACGTTTATCTGAAGCTCTTTCAATTTCTTTGATTTTACCAATAACATTCATTATTTGTTCTTGTACAATAACAGATTTTTCTTCATATTCTTGTTTAATATTTTCATCAAGTTTATCAAAATCTTCTTCTTCAATGGTTTTACCATCAACAATTGGCATCATATAAATACCATTTTGCGCAGATTTAACTTGAAAATTATACTTAGAAGCATCTTCATTTAATTGCTCCATTAAAACAGAACGTTTTTCTTCAAATTCTTTTTTAATTAAAGCTTTTTCTTTTTCAAAATCATCAGCATTGAAAGTCTTTTGGATATCTTTTTTGATTTCTTTAATGAAACCATCCATACTTTCTTTAAATTCTTTACCGGTTCCTGCTGGAAGAGATACACAAATTGGTTCATTTGGATTATCAAAATTATAGATGTAACACCAATCATTTGGAGTTTTCTTTTTAGCTGCTATTTCATTTAAATAGTTTTTTGTGTACATTGTTTTTCCAACTCCACTTGGACCTTCAAGATATAAATTGTAACCTTTAACATCAATTTGTAGACCAAATTCTAAAGCTTCAATTCCTCTGTCTTGCCCAATTCCAGTACGAATTGGCTCTAATTCTTCTGTTGTATTGAATTTGAAAATATCTGGATTGCATGTTATTCTTAAATCTTTGTAATTTAGTTCATTTTTACTTTTCATTCGTTTTCCTCCGTATTTTTTATATTGTTTCCATTAGTAATTATTTTATAATGTTATTTTATATTAGAAAGAAAAATTTGTAAATGGGTTTTGGGAATTTTTTTGAACGACCAGTACAACAAAAACAAAATAGTTGCATTATTTCAAAAAAATAGATATAATAGGAACGATAAAATACAAAAAAGATATATGAACAAAACCAAGAAAGCCTAGTATTTATTTAAAATTAGAGACAAAAAAGATTAACTTTAGGGAAGGAAAACCAAAAACATGAACAAAACCAAAAGAAAAATATTTGAAACTTCAATGAAGCTTTTTGCAGAAAAAGGCTATGATGCAACAAGTATAGAAGATATAACAGCAACAGTAGGAGTTGCAAAAGGGACATTATATTATCACTTTTCAAGCAAAGAAGAAATATTTAATTTCCTAGTTGAAGAAGGAATAAAACTATTACAAAACAGCATAGATATTAAAATTGCAAAACATGAAAATTATATAGACAAAATCAAAGCAATAGTTTTAATACAAATAAAAATAGTTGTTAAATATGAAGACTTAATAACAATTCTATTAAGTCAATTTTGGGGCAAAGAAGCAAGAAACAAAAAGTGTCAAAAACATATTAACGATTATCTAGTTACAATTGAAAATATTGTAAAAGAAGGAATTGAAAAAGGACAGATAAAAAAAGGAAATCCAAAAGTAATAGCTTCAGAAATTTATGGTTTAATTTGTTCAACTTTGATATACAAGTTAAAGAACAATGGCGAAATTGATATAATGAAGCTTTATAAAGAATTTGAAGGAACTATAATTGAGGGACTAAAATCATAATTTTAAATTTAGTTAAATATATTTTTTTTTAAATCCGCGGTAGCGATCAAACGGAGCAAAGCGCAGTGCGATTGGAGCAACTTACAGACAAGTATTTTGATTTTGGAAGTTGCGACAGCAAGGATTTGAAAAAAATATATTTAACTAAAAAATTAATAAATAAAAGGGGTAAAGAAAAATGAGAAAACCAATTCATGAATTCACAAAATTTGAAAACATTAAGGATATGTTAAAAAAATCTGGAGAGCAATTTGGAGATAGACCAGCATACATATTTAAAACAGATGTGCCAGGAAAATTCAGAGAAATGAGTCACAAAGAATACAGAGAGCAAGTAGATGCTTTAGGTACAGCTTTAATAGACCTAGGTTTAAAAGATAAAAGAATAGCTGTAATTTCAGATAATAGATATGAATGGGGAATGGCATATTTAGCTACAGTTTGTGGAACAGGTATAGTAGTTCCACTTGATAAATCACTTCCAGAAAATGAAATAGAAAGTTTAATTAATCGTTCAGAAGTTGAGGCAATTTTCTATTCAAATAAATATGACGGTGTAATGAACAGACTAAATGAAGAAGGTAGTACAAGTATTAAATTCTTTATTTCTATGGATTTAGAAGAAAAACAAGGAAATGTTTATTCACAAAAAGAATTAATAGAAAAAGGTAGAAAACTTATAGCAGATGGAAACAGAGAATTTATAGATGCCGAAATTGATAATGAAAAAATGAGCATAATGTTATTTACATCTGGAACAACAGCACAATCTAAAGCTGTAATGTTATCACATAAAAACATTGTTAGTAACTTAATGGATATCGCTTCAGTTATAAAAATTGATGAAAATGATGTATTCTTATCATTTTTACCAATGCATCATACTTTTGAATGTACTGTTGGATTTTTATATGCAATGTCAAAAGGGGCTGCAACAGCATTTTGTGAAGGTATTAGACATATTGCAGATAATATTAAAGAATTTAGAATTACAGCAATGATATCAGTTCCAATTCTTTATGAAACTATGTATAAAAAAGTAATGAAGGGAATAGAGAAAAAAGGTAAATTAGAACAAGTACAAAAAGGTATTAAAATTTCTCAATTTTTATTAAAATTTGGAATTGATATAAGAAGAAAAATATTTAAAGAAATTCATGATAATTTAGGTGGAAGAGTAAGATTATTTGTTGCAGGTGGTGCAGCACTTGATCCTGAAGCTGAAAAGGGATTTAATGCGTTAGGCGTTAAAATGCTACAAGGTTATGGATTAACAGAAACTTCTCCAGTTATAGCAGCTGAAGATGATAAATATCAAAGACTTGGTTCAATAGGTAAGGCATTCCCTAGCTTAGATGTTAAAATTGTTGATGCAAATGAAGAAGGAATAGGGGAATTAGTTGTTAAAGGTCCAACAACAATGATTGGATACTATAATAATGATGAAGCAACTAAGGAAACTATAGATTCAGATGGATGGTTACATACTGGAGATTTAGCAAGAATAGATAAAGATGGATTTATCTTTATATCAGGTAGAAAAAAATTCGTTATAGTGTTAAAAAATGGAAAGAATATTTATCCCGAAGAGCTTGAAGCCCTAGTAAATAAAATAGAAGGTGTAAAAGAATCTTTTGTATATGGGAAACCAGAAGATGACGGAGATTACACAATTTGTGTTAAAGTTCAATATGATAAAGACACAGTAAAAGAAGCATATAATGTAGAAGATGAAGAGGAAATAAAAGAAGCCCTATGGCAAGAAGTTAAAAAGATCAACAAAACAATGCCAGCATACAAATATATAAGAGAAATAAGAGTTACAGAAGAAGATTTTATAAAAACAACAACACAAAAAATAAAAAGAAATGAAGAATTAAAAAAAGTTTTGTAATATTTTTGTAATATTTTCGTAATCAAAATTTAAAGAAAAAATTGTAGATTTCTCTTGTAGTTTTTTGTAATATAATGTATAATAAAAAATGTAACGAGGCATCAAAGTTGAATACGCGTAAGTAAAAAGGAGGGAAGTTTACAATGTCTAAATCTGGCATAGTAAACGTGAGAATGGTTATCACGGAAGAGAAAATATTATCAAACATAGAAAAGGTACAAAAGCTTATAAATCCAAACAGTAAAAAACAAATAGTACAATTAGATGAAGATATCTATTTTAAAGATATGATAGAATCTATAAAAGCATATTTAATTGAATATCCTAAGAAAAACAATTTTCCAGCAAGTGTTTATCAAGCAGCTTATGGTTTAGTTGAGTATGCAACAAATCAATTTGAAGAAAATACTAAAAAAATTGAAGAATTAATTAGACAAAGAGAAGAAAACATTGGTATAGCAGGTACTTTAAAAGGTTTAATCGAAAGTGCTCAATCAGAAGATAAAAACTGGAAAGAACAATTAAAAGAAAATGAAGCAAACATACCAGAAGATGTAATTGAACCTTTAAATGTAGTTGCAAAATGCAAAGATGATACTTCAGAAGAATATCAAGATGCAATGAAACTATTAAATGCAAGAGTAAACAACTTAGAATCTAATTTACATATTGAAATTGATATGGAAAGAATTGAAGATAGATCAAAAGCATTAAGCTTTATTGGAATAGAAGTTGCAGATGCATTAAAATCAATTCCAACACCAGTTGAAGAACCTGAAGATGTTATAGCCCAAGAACAAGTTCAAGCTGAAGAACAACAATATGTTGAGGAAACAACATTTGAGGTTAAACCAACATTATGGCAAAGATTTAAGAACAGTAAATTTGTTAGAGCTATTAGATATGTAACAAAGATTAAATTAAGACTAGATGTTCCTAACGCTCTACCAGAAGGTCAACAAAATAATAATTAGAAAAAGTATGTAATGACTACCAATTATAGAAAAAATTGGTAGTCAATTTTTTAAATTTTTTTTTGAAAAGTGTTGACAATATCAAAAAAATAGTTTATACTTTATCTTGCGTTAAGAAAAAATGCTCCCTTAGCTCAGTTGGTCAGAGCAACCGGCTCATAACCGGTGGGTCCAAGGTTCGAATCCTTGAGGGAGCACCATTTTTTTAATTTAATATGGGCAGTTGGGTGAGTGGCTAAAACCATCAGACTGTAAATCTGACCTCTTTTGAGTTCCTTGGTTCGAATCCAAGACTGCCCACCATAAAAACAAGGCAACTTGTTTTTATTTTTTTTCTAAAAAATGTATAAAACATAAAAAATTCAATATAATAATAATATAAAAAATTATATTGAAAGGAATGAAAAATTATGAAAGTTATAGATACAATTGCATTGCTATTAGTAATAATTGGTGCAATAAACTGGGGATTAATAGGTATATTTAACTTTAATTTAGTAGACACAATATTTGGTGTAGGTTCAGTAGTTAGTAGAGTAATCTATGCATTAGTTGGTATATCTGGATTATGGAGCATAAAACTATTGTTTACTGAAAGATAGCAAATAAGAAAAAAGCGTAAAAAATATATTTCACGCTTTTTTTCTTGAGTTATTATACAAATCTCATATGGCTATGGAAGGGAGTTAGCTAAGAACCAATTATTGTATTTGAAAGTACGGAGAAAACTGGACAAAATAAGATATGATAGGCAATTAGAAAAGGGGGAGTAATCTCCCTTTTTTCTTGTTTTATATATTGAAAAAAAATAACAAATATAGTAAAATAATAATGGCATAATGATAATTAAGAAGTAAAGAATTAATATTAAAAATTAGGGTAGAAGAAATAGTTATCAAAAAGCCTAAAAATAAAGAAGGTGAATTAATGAAATTAAAAGATATATTGCCAAAAGATAGGTTATTATTAAAAGATATATTGCCTAAAGAAGGCACAATTTTAAAAGACATAAAAGAAAAAATGCCATTTCAAATGAATAAGATAAAAGTATCATCATTTGTTGGACCTTCTGGAACGGGAAAAAGTTACAGAGCACAAATGGTTGCAAGTGAAAGAAATATTGAATTTATTATTGATGATGGATTATTAATAAATAATAATCAGGTAATTGCTGGAGAATCAGCTAAAAAAGCACCTACAAAAGTTGAAACAGTTAAACATGCTTTGTTTTATAGAGAAGAAGAAAAACAAGAAATTGTAAAAGCATTAAAAAAATATAAACCACAAAGTATATTAATACTTGGAACATCTGATGGTATGGTTGATAAAATTGCAGCAAATCTTGGACTTCCAGAAATTAGTGAAAGAGTTTATATTACTGATGTTGCAACTGAACAAGAAATGCAAACAGCAAGAAAAATAAGAGTTACAGAAGGAAATCATGTAATACCAGTACCTACTTTTGAAATTAAAAAAGAGTTTTCTGGATTTTTGCTTGACCCATTACAAATATTTAAATCAAAAGGTAAAGGACAAAAACCATATATTTCAGAAAAATCAATCATAAGACCAACATTTAGTTATATGGGAAAATTTACTATTTCAGATACTGTATTTAGACAAATTTTGGATTATTTAGCTGGAAATACGCCTGCAATTAATAGAGTTATAAAATGTAGAGTCCAAAATCTAGGTGAAGGTGTAGATATTTATATGGAAGTTGAAATAGTATATGGTTTCAATGTTGTAGAAGGTTTAACAAACTTTAAAGAAAAAGCCAAAAAAGAAATAGAAAAATTAACAGCAATGAATGTAGTAAGACTACAGGTAATTGCCAAAAGCTTATATGTACCACAAAAATAGGAGGAATAAAAATGTCATTTGTAGTTGCAATAGATGGACCAGCTGGTTCTGGAAAAGGAACAATAACAGAACTTGTAGGAAAAGAGTTAGATTTAATAAATATTGATACAGGAGCAACTTATAGATGTGTTGCTTTAGAAACATTAAATAGAAATATATCTATAGAAGATAAAGAAAGCATCATATCAATTTTAGATGAAATTGATATTGAGTTTAAAAATACTAGTGAAGGTAAAAAAGTGTTTTTAAATGGAAATGATGTAACAGCAAAAATTAGAAGTAAAGAAGTAAGTCAAATTGTATCTCAAGTTTCTAGCATTAAAGAAGTTAGATTTAAAATGGTAGATTTACAAAGACGTTTGGCTGAAGGAAAGAATGTAATTATGGAAGGTAGAGATATAGGAACTTATGTATTTCCAAATGCGAATGTTAAGATATATTTGGATGCAACTGCTGAAGAACGTGCAAACAGAAGATTTAAGCAAAATAAAGAAGCAGGAATTGAAATGTCTTATGAAGAAATATTACAAAACATTAAAATGAGAGATAAAAATGATATGGAAAAAGAAATTGGTGCATTAAAACAAGCAGAAGATGCAATTTATTTAGATTCAACTTTTTTAACTATTGAACAAGTAAAAGATAAAATTATTGAAATTATAAAGGATAATATGTAATATTTTTTGGATACGTTAAAAAATAGGTCAATTGAAACCCGGAACCAATTGACCGAAAATGAACTGATTGAGCCAAATAATTATCAATTAAAATCTCAAAAGGCTGAGAAAGGGTAGTTATAGATGAAGAAATTATTTAAGGAATTTGTAAAATGGTTTGTAAGAGGTACAATTTATATATGGTGCAAAGTACGTTACAGAACAAAAATTATTGGATTAGAGAATATTCCAAAAGAAGGTCCAATGATTTTTGCTGGAAATCATAAATCTTTTTTAGATGCACCGCTAATAGTAGTTACTGCTAAAAGAGATATGAGATTTTTAGCAAAAGAAGAATTAACAAATAATTTATTCCTAAAATTTTTAATATGGACGTTTGATGCTATTGTTGTTAAAAGAGACAATACAGATATAGGCCCAGTTAAAGAATCAATAAAAACTTTAAAGAATGGTGGAAATATAGCTCTATTTCCAGAAGGAACTAGAAATGGTTTAAAAAAGGGAGAAAAAACAAAAGATGGAGTTGCTTTTTTTACATTAAGAAGTGGAGCAAAAGTAATTCCATGTGGTATAAAAGGTGGAATAAAAGGAGATAGGAAAGTAACTATTACATATGGTAAACCACTTGATTATAGCCAGTATAAAGGAAGTAAAGACAAAGAAGTTTTAGACAAAGTTACAGATGAAATAATGAAAAGTATTATAAAATTAGCTAAATAGAATTTAATTATAATGCTTAAGGAGTTGATTTTATGGTTTTTTTTAATAGATTTAAAAGAATAGAAAAGTCTATACAACCTAAAAATCCTAAATATTTTAAAAATAATATACGTAGGCTAGAAAGAGCTGGTATATCTGGATTAACATTTATTAAAGAAGGAGATGTTGCACTAGGGGCTGATTTAACAGCTTCTACAAGAATAGGAAAGTATAGAGAAAATCAAGAAGATGCAGTTGCACTTTTAAAAAATGATAGATTAAAAATGATGATTGTTTCTGATGGAATGGGTGGATGTGAATCAGGCGAATTAGCTAGTCATATTATAATAGATAGGTTAGGTCAATGGTTTTCTAGTTTAAATACTGAATTTGTAAATAGTTGTTATGAGAATACTATTATAATACAACAGGCATTAGATAGAATAATTAAAGATATCTCAGATGAAGTAACTATTGAAACTAACAAACAAGGAGGAGCAACTTTAGTTTGTGCAATAATTGGCAAAAATAATACGCTTATTGCAAATGTTGGAGATTCCAGAGCATGTATTTTAAAAGATGGAATATTAGAGCAAATAACAAAAGACGATGCATTAGTTCAAGATTTATATGATAAGGGAATTATTCCTTCAAAAGATGCAATGAGATTTCATAAAGCATCAAACGGAATATTTGCTTCAATAGGTCGTATTGAGGGATTAGAAGATGAAGAATTAGTGCCTCATTATATTGAATTGAAAAACGTAGATTATGACATGTTATTATTGTTTAGTGATGGGGTTACAGACTGTTTATCAGAAGAGGAAATAGCTGTTATTTGTAAAACAAGTGATAGAAAAGAAATAGCACAATTTATAACTGAAGTTGCTACAAGAAAAAATTCTAGAGCTCCAAAAGAAGTTAATGGTGATCCAAATTATAAAACAATTATTAAAGGTGGAAAAGATAATGCAACTACAGCAGCATATATACCTGGAGATGACGAAAGAGAAGGTGGTTTATAAATGGAGGAGAGTTTAAAAATTATATATGAAAATGGAAAAGAAAAAGAATATTCAGTATTAGCAACATTTGAATATAATAATAAAGAATTTGTTGTATATACAGACTATGAATTAGATGAGAATAAAAATGCTAAGATTTATTCAGCTATATATAAGACTGAAGGAAACATCGTAAAATTAGAAAAGGTTAGAGATGTAAAAGAAATAAATGTTGTAGAAAAATTTATTAAAGATTTAGAAAAAAATGTATTAAACATTTAAAATACAAAAATATTGACAAAATGCTACAAATATAGTATAATTTAATAGTTATTTAAGAGACAGGCGTTTTTCGACAAAGAAAAACGTCTTAAGTTATGAAAATTATTTTGAAATGAGGAGAAAAAAATGAACAATCCAAATATCAGAAACATAGCAATAATCGCACACGTAGACCATGGAAAAACAACACTTGTTGATGCTTTATTAAGACAAAGCAATATTTTTAGAGATAATGAGCAAGTGCAAGAAAGAGTAATGGACTCAAATGACCAAGAAAAAGAAAGAGGAATTACAATCTTAGCAAAAAATACATCTGTAATGCATGGAGATATTAAAATAAACATAGTAGATACACCTGGACACGCTGACTTTGGAGGAGAAGTAGAAAGAGTTTTAAAAACTGTTGATGGTGTTTTACTTTTAGTTGACGCTTTTGAAGGAGCAATGCCTCAAACAAGAGAAGTTTTGAAGAAATCTTTAGCATTAGGATTAAAGCCAATTGTTGTAATTAATAAAATAGATAGACCAGGTGCAAATCCAGAAAAAGTTGTTGATCAAGTAATTGAGTTATTTATAGAATTAAATGCCACAGATGAACAACTTGATTTCCCAGTTGTTTATGCTTCTGCAAAAAATGGAATTGCTAAAATGGATTTAGCAGATGAAACGCAAAATCTAGACTGTTTATTTGAAACAATAATAAATACAATTCAAGCTCCAAATTGTGATGAAGAAGGACCAGCTCAAATGTTAGTTTCAAATATTGATTATGATGATTATGTTGGAAGAATAGCAGTTGGTAGAGTAGAAAGAGGAACAATTAAGCTTGGAATGCCAGTATCTATTTGTGGTAAAGAAGATAAAATTACACAAGGTAGAATTGCAAAAGTTTATACACATGTTGGTCTAAATAAAGTTGAAGTTGAAGAAGGAAAAGCAGGAGATATTATAGAACTTGCTGGAATCCCAGAAATTAATATTGGAGATACAATTTGTGATTTTAATCATCCAGAAAAAATACCATTTGTAGATATTGATGAACCAACGGTTTCTATGACTTTTAGCGTTAATAATGGACCATTTGCAGGAAAAGAAGGGCAATATATTACATCAAGACATATTAGAGATAGATTGTTCAAAGAATTAGATAAAAACGTATCTTTAAGAGTTAAAGAAACAGATTCTCCAGATTCATTTGAAGTTTCAGGAAGAGGAGAATTACATTTATCAGTATTAATTGAAACAATGAGAAGAGAAGGATTTGAGCTTTTAGTTTCTCGTCCAAAAGTTATTTTTAAAGAAATTGATGGAGTTAAATGTGAACCTATCGAATTACTTGTTGTAAATGTTCCAGATGACTGTGTTGGAAATGTTATAGAAAAACTTGGTAGAAGAAAAGCAGAAATGGTTAACATGGAACCAGCAGAAGAGGGACATACAAAGGTTGAGTTTAAAATTCCAGCAAGAGGATTAATTGGTTATAGAACAGAGTTCTTAACAGATACAAAAGGTGAAGGAACAATGAATCATATATTTGATTCTTATGAGCCATATAAGGGAGATATTCAAGCTAGAGTTAGAGGTACAATAGTAGCTTTTGAAGCTGGAAAATCTATTACTTATGGATTATATAATGCACAAGATAAAGGCGATTTATTCATTGGACCTGGTGTAGATGTATATGAAGGAATGATAGTGGGATTAAACTCTAGAGGAGAAGATTTAGCAATAAATGTATGTAAAGAAAAACATTTAACTAATACCAGAGCGTCTGGTTCAGATGATGCATTAAGATTAGTGCCACCAATTCAAATGTCTTTAGAAAAAGCGATTGAATTTATACAAGATGATGAATTAGTTGAAGTAACACCTAAATCAATTAGATTAAGAAAGAAAATATTAGACAGTAAAGAAAGAGAAAGAGCAGCAAGAAATAATATGAAATAATAAATAAAAGCGACAGCAGAGTGCTGTCGCCTTTTTGCCAGGGGTAATATCTTGCCTAGGAATTGAATTCTTGAGGATTAGGGAGGATTATTATATAGCCTTCCCCACATCCAGGTTCATAAGCAAAGAAAAACTTTTCAGGTTTTATCTTTGACTGCGGAATTCTGTGTCCTGACTGAACAAAAACCGTTCTGTCGCTGTCAGGGCTTAAATCGTGTTCCAGCAGTTTGCTTTTGTTTACGATAACAAACGTGCTGATTGTCATCTGATTAGCTTTTAAAAACCGGTTAATCATTTCTGATTGACTGCTCTTTAAACTAGCTAAACATACTAATGTGGATAACGTCATAAAAATCACTCCTGTCAATAATTATTTTGTAAAATAATTCTAACAGGTTTTTTTAAAAAAGTCAAGTTTATGTAAATAGTTATTGTTGAAAAAGAGTATAAGTTATGTTAAAATAAATTAGTGGAAGGAGAAATAATGAACGAAATAGAATTAGAAAGAATAAAACAAAAAGCATTAGATGAGCATATTCCAATTATTATGGATGATACATTAGAAGTTATTGAAAAATATTTAAAAGAAAAGAATCCAACAAAAATTCTTGAGATTGGTACTGCTGTTGGATATTCTGCAATGTGTTTTTCAAAATATTTAGCTGAAAATGGAAAAATTGATACAATTGAACGAGATGAAGAACGAATTCAAGAAGCAAAAATGAATATAAAAAATGTTGGAGTAGAAGATAAAATAAACATATATGAAGGAGATGCAGTTGAAATATTACCAACTTTAAATGACAAATATGATATGGTATTTATTGATGCAGCAAAGGGAAAGTATCTTTTTTTTCTTAAAGAAGCCTTGAGGATGTTAAACAAAAATGGTATTATTTTTGCAGATAATATCTTGTATAAGGGGTATGTTATGAGTGACTATAATAAACACAAACAACGTACAGCTGTAAGAAATTTAAGAGAATACATTAAAGAAGTTAGTGAAAATCCGAATCTTGAAACTGAAATTTTAGAAGTTGGAGATGGACTTGCTATTAGTAAAATAAAATAATTGCCTAAAAAATGAAGTGAACCTCTAAAAAGTTCACTTCATTCTATAGGCTTTTTATTTTACTATATCATTTTCAGGTTTATCTAATTTTTTATTTAAATATGAAATATATTTGTTAATTGCTTGTATTCCAATTTCCTGAACTTCATCTGTATCATTTTTTATACTGTTATCTTTAGAATTAGAAATATAGTTTTGTAAACGGCTTACTACAATATCTCCTAAACATGATAAAGTATCTATTTTTCTTAAAACATCAGCATATGCTGATACTCTACTCCTATGTATAATATCTACATTTCTAAAATTAGTATGAGCTGAACGACATATTCCTAAATATGGAGATGATTTAATTGCATGTAAATAAATGAATTTATCAATTGGTGTATTTTGTTGCTCATTATTTTGTAGTATATCACCATCATAGAAATCCTTTAGTTTAATATGTTTCAAGAATTCTTTAATTTTTTCTGCTTCTTTATATTCATTTGAATGCTTATCTAAATAAGAAAAATCATAATCAATTTTAGTAGAAGGTGTTTTATCTAGGTAGTTCAAATAATAATCAAGAGGTTTTGGATCATTTGGGTCAACCAATTCAAATAATTCTTTTATATTTAACTGTTTTCCAGGTATTGAATTATGAGCTGCACTGCCTTTTTTGGCTTCATAATATCTTTTTGCAGATTGTAATTGAACTTCAATAAGACCAATAGGTGTTTTTAAAGAGTAATAGTTTGCAGCAAAACCATTTTCTTTTTTTACATCTTTTATAAATTCAGAAGTTATATGAAATCCTTTAACAAACAAAGGATCAGCAATAACTGTTTCAAAAATTTCTGGCATCATATTATAATATGCTTTATCAAATAATTTTTCTTTTAATTCGTTTAGTAATTTTTTTAAAGACATAGTTTCTGATTCGGTTGCATAAGATGCAGATGTAGATAAATTACCTAAAGCTTTTTCAACTTCTAATAGCTCTGCCATATAAGATGGAGTTCTTTCTTCTGTAAATTCAGCAAAACTAATTTGCATAATTTTAGTTAGAATTTCTTTTTTATAATTTAGATATTCTTCCTTAGTTAAAAGTCCATCAATATCATTTTCGGTTTCTTCGACATAAACACATAATTTATTACTTTCTTCAAGTAAATTGTCTATTTCTATATTATCTTTATAATTGTAATTGGGATTCATTGGAATTGTGAAATTAATATGGTCTAGTACTAATGTAATAGCATTTATATCACCAATAATTTTTTCATCATTTAATAAACAATCATCGTTCTCTATAAATTGTTTTGTTGTTTCCTTATCTAAATTTCTGTTAAAACTTAAATCACTTTTTGTTCTAAATGGTATATAAATAGAAACATTAGGATAATACTGTTTACATTTTAACAATAATGCTGAAACTAGATAATTTATATATTCTTTAACTTCATATAAATTGGCTTGTGTATATAATTCTTTATATCGAATTATACTATCAGATAAATACTTTTTATATGTTTTTAAAGATTCAGGATTATTAAAATCAGAATTTTGAACATCAACTTTTAATTGTTCTCTTAACTCATCTCTAAATTTTTCATTATTCATAATAACCTCCATTCCGTCGCTTCGCTCGGCACAAAGTGCCATGAAAAATAGCGACATTTTTATTTCTTTATTTAGTTTCCATAACATGGTATAATATTCCCTAGAATATATAAATACACTACAGAACACGGAGGGG
>JAFRFO010000023.1 GCA_017434295.1 Clostridia bacterium | reverse complement strand
GTAGGAATCTTTATTACCACTTCTGTTCCTTGTCCCACAACACTCTTTATATCAATAGTTCCACCATTTTTATCCAAAATTTCTTTAGCAATTGAAAGTCCAAGACCTGTACCGCCCATTTCTCTTGTTCTTGCTTTATCTACTCTATAAAATCTCTCAAAAATTCTATTTAAATCATCTTCTGGAATACCGATTCCATTATCAAATACCTTAATATATGCATCATTATAAACAAATCCCACATATATCTTTATTTCTCCACCATCTTTTGTATATTTTATACTGTTTGTTAGGATATTTAATACCACTCTTTCAATATCGTCTTTATCAGCATATACTGGTGGAACATCTGCGGTTACAAAGCAATTTACTGTGTGATTTTTCTTTTTTATTTCTATTGCAAGCTTGTCCTGACATTTCTTTACTAAATCACCTAAATCAAATGCAGTTTTTTCAGTTTTCTTTCTATTACTATCATATCTAGAAAGTGTTAGTAAGTCAGTTACAAGTTTTGCCATTCTTCTTGCTTCTGTTGCAATTACATTTAAGAATTTATCTTGTGTTTCCTTGTCATATTCTCCCTCTAGTAATGTATCTGCATATCCCATTATTGACGTAATTGGAGTTTTAAGCTCATGTGATACATCTGCAACAAATTCTTTTCTCATATTATCTAGTTTAACGTGTTCAGTTATATCTTGAACAACTGCAATTACACCATCTGGTCTATCATCTTGGTTTTTAAACGGTGCAAAATATATATTTATATATTTATCTTCAACTTGAATTCTTTGCTCTGAAGATGTCCAGTTTTCTAAATATATTATTTTTTCCATATTTATGTCCAAATTAAATTTGTTAAAAATATCTTCAAAAGTTGTATCTTCTGGTCTAATACTTAACAATTTTTTAGCTTCTGGATTTATTAAAATGATTTCATTATCCATATTAAATGCAACAATTCCATCAGTCATATGTCTTAATATTGTTTCTATTTGATTCTTCTTTGTAGATACTTCATTTAATTGCTCTTTTAATTCTGTAGTCATTAATCCAAAAATATCATCAACTTTTTCTAAATTTTCTTTCTTATTAGTCTTTTTAGGATTTTCGTTTGATGGAATATCTTCTGCACTCTTTATTAGTCTATTAATTGGGTAAACAACATATTTTGATAAGTAATATTTCAAAACTACTGCAAGAACAATTAATAAAATAACTGCAACTGTAAATGTAATCTTTGTACTATTTATTGCTTGGTTAACTGAATTTATTAATTCTAAATTATTCGTGCTGTTTATTTGACCACCTAAATTGTTTAATATTATAAAACTGTGTATTCCAATTCCACCAACAATTAAAAGTCCACAAATTAGTATTATTAGAATTATTTTTGACTGTATATTTTTAAACATTTATATTAATCCTCTTTTCTATAATGAAATTCAATATATTTAGAAACTATAATATATTATTGTTTCTAATATCTGAATTATTTTAATGATTCTTTATTTAATAATGCAAGAATTTCTTGGTATATCTTGTCTTGTGTATCATTTATAGAAATACTAAAAGCACTACTTCCCATAAGTTTTAAATTATCCTTATTTAATACAATTTCGTTAATTGTTTTGTTTAATAATTCACCATTTAAATTGTCATTCTCAATTATTTTTGCAGCATCAATCTTTTCTAATACTTTTGCATTATACATTTGATGATTGTTACTTACATTTGGAAGTGGTACTAAAATTGAAGCCTTTCCTAAGTTTGATATTTCTGTAATTGTCATCGCTCCACTTCTTGCAACTATTAAATCTGATATATTCATTATTTCTTCCATATTATAAATATATGGCATAACCTTCATATTATCTATATTTTCTATATTAATATTCTTTTCTTTAAGAGTATTTTTTATAATATCATATTGATTTGGTCCAGTTGCCCATATTACTTGATAATCTTTATTTAACTTTTTTTCTATTATTTCTATTAAAGCTTCGTTTATTTTTTGTGCTCCTTGGCTTCCTCCATAAACTAAAATTATTGGTTTAATTGAATTTAATCCTACTTTATTTATTATTTCATTCTTTTCATTAATACCATAATTCTGTTTTTTAATTTTTACAGGGGTTCCAGTGCAAACTATTTTCTTAGCATTTGGTATTCTTTCTTTTGCATCTTGAAAAGAAACAAGAATTGTATCTGTTCTTTTGGCAAGCATTTTTACTGCTTTACCAGGAAAAGCATTACTTTCGTGTAACATTGTTGGAATTCCAAGTTTATTTGCAGACGTAATTACTGCCCCGCAAATATATCCACCTGTTCCTATTACAATATCTGGTTTAAAGTCTTTTATAATCTTTTTTGCTTGACCTAAACCTTTATATGTTTTATACATTTTTTTTAGGTTATCTAAACTTATCTTTTTACTTAAACCATATGCATCTATTGTTTTAAGTTCATAACCAGCTCTTGGAACTAAATCATTTTCTAAGCCTCTTGTTGTACCTATAAAAATAATTTCTGATTTTGATTGTTCCTCTTTTATTTTATTAGCAATTGCAAGACCTGGATTAATATGTCCTGCAGTTCCAGCTGCTGCAATTATAACTCGCATTTTATCACCTCTAAATAGTAAAATATATTATGCTTTTTGTTTGTTTCCTGCCCTTGATATATTGAGCAGTATTCCCATTTCACACAGTATAACAAACAGTGCTGTACCACCATAACTAAAGAATGGCAGAGGCATTCCAGTTACTGGCATTGAAGATGTTACAACTGCAACATTTATTATTACTTGAATTGCAATTAAAGCTGTAATTCCTACTGCAACTAAACTTCCAAACATATCTGGTGCTCTCATTGCAATTAAAACACCTCTCCAAATAAATATTGCAAATAAAATAAGTACTATAGCACACCCTATAAAGCCTAACTCTTCTCCTAAAATAGAAAAAATAAAGTCATTGTGTGGTTCTGGTATGTATAAATATTTTTGTTTACTCTCTCCTAATCCTGCCCCAAATAGTCCTCCTGAACCTATTGCATACAAACTTTGTATTACTTGCCATCCATCTCCAGTTTTATCTTTCCATGGATCTAGGAAAGTTACAACTCTTTGCAATCTATATGGTGAAAATATAATTAATGCCATTACTGTTGGTATTCCTACAGAACCAGCAGTTAAAACAAAATGTTTAAATTTACATCCTGCTACAATCATCATAATAGAACATATTCCAACTATTACTATTGATGCACTAAAGTGCGGCTGTAGCATTAAAAGTCCAATAATTGGCGCTAATAAACATAGATGTTTTAAAAATCCTTGATTGTATTTTGCAAGCTCTCCTCTATTTTTTGTAAGTATTCCCGCATAAAAAATAATCATAAGTATTTTTACTAATTCAGATGGTTGAAAAGATAATGTATCTGTTAGATATATCCATCTCTTTGAACCATTTATGTTTTTTCCCATTACTAATACTAATGCAAGTAATATTAATGAAATTATCCAAGCATGTTTGTAAAATCTTTGGTAAAATCTATAATCAATTTTGGAAATAAGTAACATTGCTATTATTCCTAAAATTGCAAATAGTAATTGCTTTGAAAAATACTTATAACTATCTCCACTTTCTGACAATGCAGAAGGTGAACTTGCTGAAAGTACCATTATTAACCCAATAGTAAGTAATAATAGAATTACAACTATTAAAGTAAAATCCATTGGAGTATTAAAAAAGCTTGAAAATCTTTTTTTCTTTTTTGGCATTTTTCAAATTTCCTTTCTATAATTATATTCTAATTCTTAAAGATATTAATTTTGAAAACCGCGTAAGCGACCAAACGGAGCGAAGCGCAGTGCGATTGGAGCAACTTACAGACTAGTCTTTTTAAATCTGGAAGTTGCGACACCAAGGTTTTCAAAAATTAATATCTTTAAGAACTAATTTAAACAATTTTTAATCCTATAATACATACTGCTAAAGTAACTAAGCAAAAAACAATTACAACTTTATTTTCACTCCATCCAGATAATTCAAAATGATGATGTAATGGAGCCATTTTAAATATTCTCTTTCCAGTTTTCTTGAAATATAATACTTGAATCATTACAGAAATTGTTTCTAATACTGGTATTAAAGCAATTACTAGTAATAATAGTGGCATTTTCAAGTAAAGTGCTAACGCAGAAATAACTCCACCTAAGAACAGTGAACCTGTATCTCCCATAAATACTTTTGCTGGATGTAAATTAAATACTAAAAATCCTAATGTTGCCCCAATTATTACACTTCCAAATACTGCAACTTCTGGTATTACACTTGTAATTCCTATAATTGTTAAAGCTGAAATTATTAGTGTACTTACACTAGATGATAATCCGTCTATTCCATCAGTTAAGTTTATCGCATTTGTTGTACCTAATATTACTAAAATTGCAAATGGTATGTATACATATATTGGTAATGTAACATATGTTTTTGCTATGGGTATATAAATATCTGTACCTATATTTAAAACATAAACCAAGTATAATACATATGTAACTGATATTAATAATAATCCAAACATTTTATAGCTTGGTTTTAGTCCTTTTGTGTTTTTTAATACGAGCTTTTTAAAATCATCTATAAATCCTACTATTCCAAATCCTACAGTTAATATTAACATTGGAAATAATCTATTTGCCTCTTCTTGTTGATTAGTATTTACTAAATAAATATATGCTGCTATAATTACAATTATCATAGCAAATATTATTATTATTCCGCCCATAGTTGGCGTTCCTTGCTTTGAAAGGTGGGATTGTGGTCCATCATCTCTTTCTATTTGTCCTACTTTTAGTTTTTTAAGCATTGGTATAATTATTATTCCAAGTATTACCGACACTATAAATGTTATTAACAATATTCCTGTGTTTATATTCAAATTAATCAAACCTTCCTATTTCTTTTTTGATTTTGCGTGTTTTTCTATTAAATCTTTTACTATAATTCTTTCATCAAATGGATATTTCACTCCATTTATTTCTTGATATGGCTCATGTCCTTTTCCAGCTAATACAATTAAATCGTTCTTTCCAGCCATTTTTATAGCTTCTTCAATAGCTTGTGTTCTATCTACTACTACTTTATAATTTCCTTTTGTCTTTTTGATACCTTCTTCAATCTGTTTTACTATTTTCTCTGGATCTTCTGTTCTTGGATTGTCTGAAGTAATTATTGTATAATCCGCTATTTTTCCAGATATTTCTCCCATTATTGGACGTTTACTACTATCTCTATCTCCACCACAACCAAATACAGATATTACTTTTCCTTTTGTATATCCTTTTACTGCATTTAGTATGCTTTCTAAGCTTTCAGGAGAATGAGCATAATCTATCATTATTGGTAAATTCATACTATTTTCAACCAATTCTGATCTTCCAGGTACTTTTATTTCTAGCAACGCTTCTTTTATTGATTCTGCATCTATTCCTAGCTTTTTAGCCACACATATTGCTGCTAAAGAATTGTAAACACTAAAACGACCTGGTATATCTACTTTAACTCTATCATTTCTATCTGTTAGTTTTGCTTTAAAATCAACAAAAGCATTAGTAATTGTAATATCTCTTGCCATTACATTTGCTTGATTATCTATTCCATATGTTGTAATATCATTATCTTTAAATAATTTAGGAATTTTTGCTCCATGTAAGTCATCTGTATTAACTATTCCTGTTTTACACATTTCAAATAATTTCAACTTTGAATTGAAATAATCTTGCATATCTGGATGCTCTTTTTCACTTATATGATCTTCTGAAAAATTTGTAAATAATACAATATCAAAATCACATCCATCTACTCTATGTAATTTAAGACTTTGAGATGATACTTCCATTATTACATATTCAACTTTTTCTTTAACCATTTGGCTAAATAGTTGTTGTAATTCCAAACTTTCAGGAGTTGTTCTATCACTTTCTTTTACCATTTTTCCATTAATATATGTTGCAATTGTTCCAACCAAACCTACATTTTTTCCTGCTTTTTCTAATATTTCTTTTATCATAAATGTAGTTGTAGTTTTTCCTTTTGTTCCAGTAACACCTATTAATTTAAACTTTTTTGATGGATTTTTATAAAAATTGCTAGAAACTATTGCTAATGCATGTCTTGTATCTTTTGCCATAACTACTGTAACATCACTTGGTATTTTTAATCCTTTTACATTTGCTCCTTCTTCTATCATTATAGCTGTTGCACCATTTTCTATAGCATTAGTAATATATTCGTGTCCATCTGCTGAAAAACCTTTTATTGCGACAAATAAAAAACCAGGTTTGATATTTTTAGAATTACTTTCTATTCCAGAGATTTCTGTTTCTAAATCTCCTTTTAGTTTTAAATCCTCTAAACCTAGTAAAATCTTTTTTAATTCCATGTATAAAACATCCCTTCATATTTATACTTAATATATTGAATCCCAAAATTATGGCAGACAATTTTTTTACATTATATAACTAATTTTGGTTTTTGTATAGGGTTTTTGAGTAAAAAAACTATCTATTTTCATATTATTTTTTTTTTAGATATTTATTACTATAAATATTATAATAGACCAAATATATAATTCTTTCTAAGATTTCCAACCTAGCAATTCTATAAAAGTAAACTTTTAAGATTTGCTGGCCGGTCCCCACTTACCCTCTTAAGAATTTATATTTGGTCTTTATAAAAATAATAAATTTTTTACTTACATTTTCAACAAATTCTCTGTACTAATATCTTCTTTTGATATCGTTTTAAGAACTTTTTTACCTTTCTTACCTTTGGTATTTGATGCATGTTTTACAATTGATTTTTCGTAAATATTTCTTACAAAACGAGCATTACCACAGTTTTTGGTATCTTTGTATTCTTCTATAATTTCTTTAACTTTATTTTGTGCTTCTTTTGTAACTATAAAGCCTGATTTTTCCATCATTTGATTAAATATTTGAATAAGTTCATCTGGTGTATAGTCTTCAAATTCAACTGTATAACCAATTCTTGAAACTATTCCAGAGTTGGCATTTAAAAAGTCTTGCATTTCTCTAGTATATCCTGCAAATATAACGACTAGATCATCTCTATAGTTTTCCATTGCTTGTATTAAAGTTGCAATTGCTTCTTCATTAAATGAATTACCTTGACCTGAACCACTCGCTAAACTGTATGCCTCATCTACAAATAGTACTCCGCCTAAAGCTTTTTGAACTACTGCATTTGTTTTAGGTGCTGTTTGTCCAACATATTCTGCTACTAAGTCTTTGCTTGATACTTCTATTAGCTTGTTTTGTTTTATATATTTTAAGTTATATAGCATTTCTGCTACAATTCTTGCAACTGTTGTTTTCCCTGTTCCTGGATTTCCTAAAAACACCATGTGAAGATTTATATTTTTTATTTTTAAATCATCTTTAGTTTTGTTCTTTAATTCGATTAAATTAACTAAATCATGTAGCATGTTTTTAACTTTATCTAGTCCAACTAAAGCATTTAATTCTTCAAATATTTCTTCCATTGTCTTTTCTTTTTCTACTTCTGGAATTTGCTTTGTAAATAATATTTTTTCACATAGTTTGTCTCTATATTCTGGATAAGGTAAATTGTTATTAGCATAAACAGCTGTAATATAGTCTAATAACTGAACTTTAAATTTATCTGTAATATCCATTTTTTCTTCCAATTTGTTTAGTACGTCTTGATATACATCTTGCACATCTGGCTCTATACTTGTAATTTCAAAGTCAAAATATTTTTGTAATAACTCGTCATTTTTAGAAAATGCATCATTTATTATATCTTTATTATTTGCGCAAATAATAGTTAAAACCTGCTCTTCATTTTTACCTAATTGTTCATCAAATTTACTTGCAAATTTGTTTTTAAAGCTATCTTCTTTTTCTGTTAAACCTTCTAATTTTTGCAATACAACTATGCTATTTTTACTTTCATAAGCATTTTGTATTTGGTTTGCTTCTTCAACATCATACATTGAATAATATGCTGCATCACCATCTTTTAAATATTTAAAAATGTAACCAGCATCGACTAAAATTCTAACTATTGATGTAATTGTTTCTTTGTTATTTGAATACATTTTTAGATTAAATGAAATATATTGCTTTTCTATTTTTTCATTGTATTTTCTCATGTATTCAATAATTTTCTTTAATAAATCTTTTGATTCTTCATTTATATATAAATTATCTATTTCTTCAAAAGATTCTTTCATAAATTTATCTTTGTCTATTTCTCTTTCTGCTTCTTCGTTTTCGCCATCAATTGAAGTTCCTTCATCTTTATTAATTATTATTTCTGGAATTTCTTCGTCTTTTAATGGCTTGTATTTACTGTTCATTGCTTCTAACTCGCGAGCTATTTTTTCATTTTCTCTTGCTATTTTTTCTATTCCAAAAAAATCTTCATATACATTTTTTAAAATATCTTTTTTATCCAATTTTGCCCTCCATTTTTATGCTATCATAATTTAGTTTACTCTAATTTCAACCATCTTATCTTTTAATTCTTTTTCAATATTTTGTAATTCAATTTCTGCCTCTTGACGTTGTTTTCTTCCATTTTCATGGATTTCAATTACTTTATCAAGAGTTTCGATAATATCTTGGTTAGTTTTCTTTAATGTTTCTATATCAACAATTGCTCTTTCAGATTCTTGAGCAACTTCAATTGAACCTTGTTTTAATAATTCACTATTTTTCTTAAGCATATCGTTTGTAAGGTTTGTTACAGCTTGTTGAGCACCTAATGCTTGTTTTGCATTATTTATTCCTAGAGCTAGTACAATTTGATTTTTCCATAAAGGAATTGTATTTGTTAATGAACCTTGAATTTTTTCAACTAATTCTGCATCATTGTTTTGTAATAAACGAATTTGTGGAGCCATTTGAATTGCAATAATTCTTGTTGTTTTTAAGTCATAAATCTTCTTTTCAAATCTGTTTATTGTGTTTTCCATATCATTAACTTTTTGTGCATCTAATTGTTCTCCACTTTCTTGAGCTTTTTTTCTTAACTCTGGTAAAACAACATTTCTTAATTCTTCTAATTTTTTATCTCCAGCAATTATATATAGAGATAATTCTTTAAAATACTCTAAATTCTTTTCATACATAGTATCATAAATTGTTATATCTTTTAACATTTTTAATTTATGATTTTCTAATTGTTTTTCGATTCCATCAATATTTGTTTCTATTTTGCTATATTTTGCAGTCCATGTATCTAAATCTTTTTTTACATTATGGAAAAATTTAGCTAATCCAGATTTTGGTGCTCCTATATCCGCATCAAAATTTTTAATTTGTCCCACTAAATCTGCTAATAAATCTCCTACTTCTCCTACATCTTTTGTTTTAACTCCATCTAAAACACTATCTGAAAATTGAGATATTTTTGTTTGAGCTTTTGCTCCATATTGTAATACTTGTGTTGCATCATTTACATCAATTTTTTTGTTAAAATCATCAATTGCATCCTTTTCTTCTTGAGTTAATAAATCATAATTTAATGATTCCTCAATTTTTTCATTAGAAACTTTTCCTTTTGTTGCTTCAACTTCCTCAACAATTGATTTCATTGCTGGTTCTTTCTTTTCTTCCTTTGCAACATTTACTTGAATTTCTTCCATTTTAAATTCCTCCATTTATTTATATTTTTTATAATTAACTATTCTTTAAAAACTCAATAAGTTTATTATATATATCCATTTTCAAACCAGATACTGTACTAGTAACACTTTGTGGAACACCAATTCCAAATTTAGAAACATCATAACTTCCACCTGTAATACCTGTTCTAAATCCATATCTTTCCCATGCAATTTTTTGAATATCTGGATCTTCAAAAGCTTTATAGAATCTATTACCATTCTCTGTAAAAGAAGCTATACAGTGTGAATTCCATATTGTTGGTGCTGGATATAATACTCTAATATTATCTTTTACTTGTTCAAAACCATCTGGATTTGAATTAGCAAAATCTATTATAGACTTTTCGTAATCAACTATCATAGGTTCTCCACCCATACCAGTTTTTAAATATCTTTCAAAAAGGTCTGCTGGAGTGTTATTCATATAACCTGATTTAACATAGAAATCTTTTAGTTTAGGTAAATTTGTAGCTACACTTGTGTCATTTACTTGACTTTCACATAATATTGATAATAACAATCCATAATATGTTGCCCCTGGAGATGATGTAACTGGGTCTGTTGAAGCAATGTTTATATTTCCATATAACTTAGTTAATCCTATATCTGACCACTTTTTACCTTCTAAAATATATTGCATTAATTTTTGCATATCTGTTATATAGTATACTCCATCTTGTTCTGTAACAATTTTTTCTTTAACTAATGCATCTACAACTTCTCCCCAACTATAAATTACAATTGGTGTATTTAAAGTTAATCCACCTTGCTGTACTGTATATCTATCTGCTTCTCCTTTTTCCTTATTTGGCGCTAGTTTATAATAATCATAAAATCTTTGGTCTGAAGCAAACATTACATCATACTTTGTCCCATCTTCTCTAACAAGAGGATTTACAATTAACTTTCCATTACTCCATGAATCATAAACTACATTCAATTTGTATTTTTCTCTCATTATTTTAACAACATCTTCATCTGCAAGGAAATCTTCTTTTCCACCACCTGTTGCAACATATACTGTTGTTAAGTCTTTGTCAGAAACTCCACCATTTTCTGAGTTATTTGCATCATTTATTAGCTTTATTGCTACAATTGCTATAATTAAAACAACGAAAATTATAATTCCTATAATTTGTTTCTTTTTCAACTTCTATTCCTCCTATAATTATTTTTATTATAAGTAAATATATTATTTACTTTATTAATTAAAACTTCTTAAAGTCATTACTTGTATCATACCCATCTGCCTTAAGCATACTTTCAAATACTTTCATTTCTGCATCTGTATCAACCATATCTGTTTGATATAAATTTGATAATTGGTTTTTAAACGCTTTATTAATCTTTTCAATCATACTTTCAGTCTGTTGCATAAACTTTCTTCCTTCTTCACTTGAAAGTTTTTGATTTTCAATCTCATCATATTTAGCTAATATGTTTAAAGTTACTGGCAAATAATAATTAAAGAAATTACTCATTTTTTTGAATTTTTCAGGCTTTTTTTCTAACGTTTTTATCATTTTATTAACTGTTTCTGATATTTCTTTTATGTTTTTCTTTAATTCTAAGTTTTCAACCTTTGCTTCCATTTCACTAATCTGTTTGTTTTTATTTTTAGCCTCATTTAATGTATCATACATATTTGAGTTTTCGGTTAAATTATTTTTCTTTTTATCATGTAGCAACAATTCTCCCGCTCCAAATGCACATACACCAATTGCAAGTGAAGGAAGAATTCCGGCTGATAAAGCCAGATATGGAACTGCAAAAAATGTTCCTCCAATTATTGCAGATACTATTGAAGAATTTTTCATTTCTTCTTTTCCTTTCTTTTTTATATATAATTTTGAAAGATTAGTTATATCCTCTAACTTGTTTAAAAGCCCTAACCAAATCCGTCTTTCCATCAAAAACTTTTCCATTTGACATTTTAGCAATTTCATTTAATTGATTTTCTGATGCACTTCCAAACATTATTGAATATACTGGTATTTGTTTATTTATATTTTTATAAACTTCATTTAATTCTCTAAATGTTCCTACATTTCCTTGTCCATCTGTCATTAGTACAACAGATACATTATATTTGTTCATATCTTCATCTTTTAATATTTCTATTGCTTTTTGACAAGCTAGATAAAGTGCTGTTGTTCCGTTTGATCTATAGTTGTTTATTTTATAAAGTAACTCTGTAGATTGGGTAACATTTGTGCCTGACCACGTTTCTTTTGCATCTGAACTAAATGGAATTACATCAACTTTATCTTCTGCTGCAAATTGAATGAAGTCATTTGATGCTTTTTCGGTTAAAATATAATCCATTGCTTCTTTCAATTGTTTTTCACCTTCACCTATCATACTTCCTGAATAATCTAGGCAAAATACAATATGTACAGGTTTTCTTAGTTCTGTTTGATACATATTTAATGCAATTTTTATTACTTCTGTGCTTGGATATTTAATAGGCGAAATATAATTGTTTGTATCTATTCCCCAATCTGGGTTAAATATTGATTTATCCGCATTTGTATTTACTCCACCATACCAAGTTCTTTTTCCTTTTTCTTGTAATAATTTTTGTCCTTCATTACTTAAAATATAGCCTTGAATATCTTCAAAAATATCCTTTTTATTACTGTTTTTATTATCTATATATGCAAATGGACTATCTGATATTGATACACCATCTACTGGATAGATTGCATATAAGGTTTCTTCACCTTTTGCTTGTAACTTTTTATTAATATCTATTATTGATGATTCATATGCTACAACTGCTTCATAATTTCCATTTAAAAACATTTCCTCTAAAAATTCTTCATCTCCAGAAGACCTTTCCATTCCAGAAAATAATGTTTTTAGATTGTTTTTCAATTCTTCATTTTGTAAATGTTCTTTTGTTAAAACTTCTGGATTTCCCGCTAATGTTGATAACATTCCTAAATATGCTGATGCTCCACTATTAGTTACTGTTGGATTTGACATACTAAACTTTAGCTTTCCTTCTTGTATTGCTTGTACTATATCTTTAGTATATACTGTTTTTCCAACAAATCCAAGCTCTTCTGCTTTTGATTTTTTAATTCCAAATATTACTGGACTTATATTTGTACATTTTGAATTTGTCATTTTTACTGAATTATCTAGCATATATCCCCATATTGAATTAGATAGCCATACAGCATCATACTTTTCGCCTTTATTAAGTTTTTGCATTATTTCTATTGAACCAGCATAATCAACTTCAACCTCATAGCCTTTTTTATTAGCATAGTTTTGAACAATTTCCTCTAAATTTTGATTTTCTTGACTAGCTATTATTTTAAATGTTTTACTAGTTGATGTTTGATTATTATTAGCATTGTTTTTAGACTTATTATCAGCTGGTTTAAACATAAAAAACAAGGCAAAAAGTACAGCTAATACTATTGCTATAATGGTTGTAGGTGATGATTTTTTATTATTTTCCAATTGTTTAATCTCCTGTACTATTTATTTAGATTTTTAAAGTTAACCTATAAACTTTTATTGTGTCTTAAACCTCAATTTTATTACCGTATATATTATATCTTTTTTTTATTAATTTAGCAAGAGATACAAGAAAAAAAGCGTATTCGTTTTAAAAATCAACAAATACGCTATTTTCCTTATTAACAATTATACCAGGTTGAGGAGTTTGAACTTCTACAATTGTATTTTCTTTATCTAGATTTGTTTTTTCTTCTTCTGTAAGTCCTTCAATACTTAATTTCAAACCTGTTTCTTTTAAAATTTTTTCTGCTTCTTTTAAAGTTAGTCCAGTTATATTTGGTACACTTACTTCTTCTTTTACTTCTACTTCATCTTGATTTCCTTGATTTACTTCCAAATAAGGCAATACTTCACTAAATATTTGACCTCCTACAGGTGCTGCAACACCACCTCCTTGATGTCCTCCTTCTCCAGTTGGATTATATAGTGTTACTAAAACTACTACTTGTGGATCATCAATTGGAGCAACTCCGCAAAAAGAAGTTACATATTTTCCTGTATTTACCCCATCTTCTGAAGTTCCAGTTTTTCCACCTATTCTATATCCTGCAACTTTTGCATTTTTACCAGTTCCTTCTGCTACAACAGATTCCATCATACTTAACACTTTTTGT
>JAFRFO010000022.1 GCA_017434295.1 Clostridia bacterium | reverse complement strand
TGATATTATAAATAATGGAGCATTTAGGCATAAAATAACAATTCCCATTGGAAAATTAAATAAATAATATGCAATTGTTGCTAATCCACTAAAACCACCTGATGATAGTTGATTTGGTAATAAGAAAAAAGAAACGCCAGCAGCCATTATTGCCGCTCCTAAAATTGTTCCTAAGTACTGAATTATACTTTTTTTCATAATAACCTCTATTAATAAAACAAAAATCATAATGTATTAATTTAAAAACCCGCGCAGCGCTCAAACGAAGCGAAGTGCGGTTGAAGAAGCCGACATACAAGTCTTTCAAAAATGAGGCTTCGACAGCAAGGGTTTTAGAAATTAATATATTATGATTTTATTATTAGTAATTTAAAAAGTTTTATTCTACAAAATCAGCATAAGTTTCAAGAACTTCAATTTTTGACTTTCCTTGTTTAACATTGTCATTTTGTTTTACTATTAAATCAACATCATAAGTATCTTTAAGTTTAATAACATTTTCTTTTTTATGACCTATCACATTATTAATATCTTGTGAATTTACTTGAACTTCTACCACTTTAACTTTTGCATTCAATTTTTTTATTTTATTTACAATTGCATCATACCACATACTTGACTCAACTAATTGCCTAAATGCTGGATGATATGGTCCTGCAACAACTTCACTGTTTTCAAACTCTGGGCTTGTAATTTCATCAGTATTTTGAAGCCCAACTCTAATTACATCGATTTTTTTCTTATTAAACATTGCAACTAATTCTTTGCAAATCTCAACTGCTTGAACGACTGTTAGTGGTTTATATTTTCCTTCTTCATAATCCTTTTCTAGTTTTGTTCCTTTTATAACTAAAACAGGATATATTCTTACTATTTTAGGTTTTAGTTTTATTAAGGATTTTGCAGTATTTATTTCATCTATTTTTGTACTATCAGGCAAACCTACCATCATTTGATGACCTAGTTTAAAACCAAACCTACGAATTAACTTTGAAGCTTTTTTTACATCTGCAAAAGTGTGGCCTCTTGCTGCTTTTTTCAATATATAATCATTTGCAGATTGTACACCAAGTTCAATAGTTTTAACTTTATACTTTTTTAATCTTTTTAAAATCTCTTTATTAATATAATCTGGTCTTGTAGAAATTCTAATACTATCTACTTGTCCTTTTTCAATAAATTTATATGCTGTACCTAATAGTTCATTTTGAATTTGCTCATCTATACCAGTAAAACTACCACCAAAAAAAGCTACTTCGATTTTTTTATCTGGTTCTTTAATGTGATCAAGAAAATATTTAATTGTTTTTTCAACATCTTCTTTTGTGACATTTGTTTTTTGCCCACTTATTTTATTTTGATTACAAAATACGCAATCATTAGGACAACCTAAGTGTGGTACAAATATTGGTATAACATATTGCTTTGTCATAATTGGGTAGTTCCTTTCTTTTTATACTAAAATTTCACTATTTGCCATTATTTATTTTCTTAAATAATTATTTTTAAAGCTAGCATATTTCAATAGCTTTTCTTGCAGCATCCATTTGAGCAATTTTCTTGCTTTTTCCTTTTCCTGTTGCTAATTTTTTTCCATTACATCTAACTTCAAATTCAAAAATTTTATCATGGTCTGGACCAATTTCATTTATTAATACATATTCAATTTTAACTTCTCCATGTACTTGTAACTTTTCTTGCAATACTGTTTTATAATCTTTTTCTCCCACATGATGTGAAGCTAACTCAATTGGTTCTTTCAGATTTTTTTCTATAAATTTTTTAGCTGGTTCTAATCCTCCATCTAAATACATTGCAGCTATCACAGCTTCTACACTATCTGCTAAAATTGCTGGTCTTCCTTCTTTACAAGTAATTTTCTCTGATTTTCCAAGATATAAGAAATCACTAAAATTATGCTTTTTAGCTATTTGATGTAAACTTTCTTCACAAACAACAGTTGCTCTAACTTTAGTCATTTCTCCTTCTTTTAGTTTTGGAAAATTTTCATAAATATATTTACTAGAAACAAACTCTAAAATACTATCTCCTAAAAATTCAAGCTTTTCATTACTTTCTATATTATTTTCATAGGCATATGATGTATGAGTTAATGCTTTTTTTAATAGTTCTTTATTTTTAAAAGTATACTCAAGCTCCTTTTCTAAATCTTGTAATTCCATTTTTTCACCTTCTTTCTAAATGCTAATTATATAATAATTAGTAATTATTTAAATAAAATCTATAAAAAATTGTATAGCAAATGTTTTTAAATATTTAAAAACCAATTTCTAACCCCACTGGACAATGATCACTTCCGTATACTTCAGGATATATTTTTGCATCAATTATTCTATCTTCTATATCTTTTGATACTATAAAATAATCTATTCTCCATCCTATATTTTTTTCTCTAGCATGTCCCATATAAGACCACCAAGTATATTGATTTTCTAAATCTGGATACATATATCTAAATGTATCCACAAATCCTGCATCTAATAACTCAGTCATTTTATCTCTTTCTTCATCTGTAAATCCAGCATTATGATGATTTGTTTTTGGATTTTTTAAGTCGATTTCTTTATGTGCTACATTTAAGTCCCCACACATAATTACTGGTTTTTTCTTATTTAGTTTTGACAAATAATTTCTTATTTCATCTTCCCAAATGCATCTATATTCTAATCTCTCTAATTCTCTTTTAGAATTTGGAGTATAAATATTAACCATATAAAAATCATCAAATTCTAATGTAACTACTCTACCTTCTTTGTCATGTTCTTCGATTTCAATTCCATATTTAACACTAATTGGTTCTTTTTTTGTGAATATCGCTGTTCCAGAATATCCTTTTTTTTCTGCACTATTCCAAAAACTCTTATATCCATCAAATTCTAACTCAATTTGATCATCTTGACATTTTGTTTCTTGTATGCAAAATATATCTGCATCCATATCTTTAAAAAATTTTTTAAAATTTTTTCCTACACATGCTCTTATTCCATTTACATTCCATGATATAAGTTTCATCATTTTCTCCTCTTATAAATTGGTTAATTCAAACGGTCAATTTAAACCCGGAACCAACTAACCGATTTTTTTAAAAAGCATATATTATAAAATATATGCTTTTTAAATTATTCTATTAACTTTTAGAAAAATACGTTTCCGCCAATTAATTCTCCTGAATGATATCCTGCAGCTCTAAATGAATAATATCCATGATTTCTTGTTCCGTTTAAAGCGTCAACTACTGCTTGCCTTACATCATCTGAATAATTTCCATTTAATCTTCTTACCCAATATCTATCTATTGTATAGCAGAATTGTCCAGGTCTTTTATATTCTGTAAGAGGGTCAGTTCCTCTTGATTCTGCTCTATTACATGCTGTTGTAATAACAGCTAGTGCTCCTGTATAACTTGAACCACTTTCTTGTGCTGTAATTGCACATATTAAATCCATGTCGTCTTCTGAATAGCTCCAAGTACCATTCCCAGTAGATACAACTGATGATCTTCCTGTATCTAATGATCTTGATGTAATTCTTTGTACTTGAACTATTTTATTAACTGGTTCTTCTACAATTTCTTCTGATAATACTGTTCTTTCTATTTCAACATCATTTTGATATTTTACTTTGTATGTAATCCTTTTTAATCCGTCTTTACCTTGTTGAATAACACTATCTCTTGATTCGTCACCATCTCCCACTGCTTCTTTTGTAATTGTTTCAAATGGGATTGCAACTTCTTCAACTACTATTTTTTCTATAATTGGAGCATAATTTTTAAGTAAATTATCTAATGATGTTTCAACTCCATCTTTTGATATTTGAGCTATTTGAACTTCTTGTTCAGATTTATTTTTTATTTCTATTATGTCTCCAGCTTTAATTTCTTCATCTAATCCTGGGACAGCTTGTTGATCATCTTCTAGTATTAGATTATTGTCA
>JAFRFO010000021.1 GCA_017434295.1 Clostridia bacterium | reverse complement strand
GATATATTAGTAATTTTTAGTTGGTTACATGGAAAAAATTTTTGCAAATCTATTGATAAATTACACATAATAAAAATACCTCTTATAATACATTGATATATTAATTATATCATATATACGGAAAATCAAGGAAGAACCATTTCTTTTATGACAATAATCTACTACTCCTTTTAATTCATTAAAAGAACTTAAATTACAATTATCAAATGGTCTTCTATTAATAAATGGCAGGCTATATTTTTCTGTTAATTTTTTATCTATAATTCCGCAATATACTTCATCTGCACCTGCATTTATCACTTTTTCTACTTCTTTTAATGAGCTTATAGGTGCTAATATCTTCATTCAATCACCTCTATAATTCTTACATCGACATTGTATATATTTTTTTCTTTTTTGTCAACTTTTTACTTATTTATTTTTTTCTTTCTTTTTGTGTATTTTTACACAAATTTATTCACGATTTAATTAATTTTTAAATTATTTTATTTATATTTGAATAATACCTAATGAAAAAAGCAAACAATCAATTACTTTTTTTTTCTTTTATTAAATTATTTGATATAAAATCAAATATATGTTATCTTTTTAATTAAATAAAAAACAAATTCTTATTTTAATTTTTAAGGAGATGATAACATGCCTCAAATAAGCGTAAATAATTTATCCTTTCAATATAATAATTATGGAGAGGATATATTTAAAGATGTTTCTTTTTCTATTGATACTGACTGGAAACTTGCATTAATCGGAAGAAACGGACGTGGAAAAACAACTTTTCTTAAGCTTTTAATGGGCGAATATGAATATAGTGGTACAATATCTAGTCCTGTTAAATTTGAATATTTCCCTTATGAAGTTAGAAATAAAAAAGCTATAGCCTTAGAAGTTATTAGAGAATCTATCGCTCCTTTTGCCTTATGGGAAAAACAAATAAATGAATTTTCTAATTCTCCATCACAAATTAATGAATATGGCGAAGTCCTTGAAAAATTTATTTATTATGATGGCTATATCATTAATGAGATGATTGAAAAAGAAGTCCGCAAAATGAATCTTGACCCAGATTTATTAAACCGTGTATTTGAAACCCTAAGTTATGGAGAACAAAACAAATTGTTATTAATAGCTTTATTCTTAAAGAAAAATCATTTTTTATTAATAGATGAACCAACCAATCATTTAGATACCAATGGAAGAATAGCTGTTTCTAAATATCTTGCTTCAAAAAAAGGTTTTATTGTTGTCTCACATGATAGAAATTTTATAGATAATACTGTTAATCATATTTTATCAATTAATAAATGTAGCATTAATGTTCAAAAGGGAAATTTCTCCACATGGCAGTTAAATAAAACCAGACAAGATGAATTTGAAAAAGCTAAAAATGAAAAATTAAAAAAAGAAATTGAACGACTAAAAAATGCATCTATACAGAAAGAAAATTGGGCAAATCAGACAGAAGCTTCAAAAAATAGCAGTACCTCATATGATAAAGGTTATATTGGTCATAAAGCTGCAAAAATGATGAAAAGAGCTAAGTGTATAAATGCACGTAAAGAAAAATTTATTAATGAGAAAACAACTCTCCTAAAGGATTGTGAAGTTGAAGAAGATTTAGACATGCTAATATTATCTGAAGGAAATGACACTATACTTGATATACATAATCTTCAAATATTTTATGATAATATGCCACTCTTTAGCCCCTTAAGCTTTAAAATAAAAAATGGCACTCGCTTATGGCTTCGTGGTACTAATGGATGTGGAAAATCAAGTATTATAAAATCTATACTTAATGAAAATATAAATTATTCTGGTACAATTATAAAACCCCAAAAAATATCTTATATTTCTCAAGACACATCATTTTTAAAAGGTACTTTAAAAGAATTTATTATTGAAAATTATATTGATGAAGCTCTTATAAAAAGTACACTATATAAAATGGGATTTGAAACAAATCAGTATGAAAAGAATATAGATGAATGGAGCGAAGGTCAAAAGAAAAAATTATTAATTGCAAAAAGTTTATGTGAAAAAGCCGAATTATTTATATGGGATGAACCTTTAAATTTTCTTGATATAATCTCACGTTTACAAATAGAAAAACTTATATGTAATATTAAACCTACAATGTTATTTGTAGAACATGATATATCTTTCGGCGAAAAGATAGCAACTGATATTTTATGGATGAAATAAAAGTGATCTTCACAATACTTTGTAGCGTAAAAACCACTTTAACTATAAATTTATTCGGATTGGCCCCTTCAAATGGGGCAATTTAATTCAATTACTCTTTAATTCTAAATTCTATATTAACTATGCATTCTACATTCTAAATTACTTCTAAATTAATAGTTTTTAATTTCTTTTCTTTCACCTTTAAAATTATTTATCTTATTAGCTCTTTTCTTAAGCTCCTCTTCAACCATTTCAACTGGTATATCAAGCTGAGCCATTAAAACAAGTAAGTGGTATGTTAAATCAGAAATTTCATTAACTTGATCTTCCTTACTTTCTGCAAGTGCACTAATAACTACTTCTGTACACTCTTCTCCAACCTTCTTTAAGATTTTCTTAGTTCCTTTATTAAATAAATAAACAGTATAAGAACCTTCTTCACCATTTTCTTTTCTATCTAATATTGTTGAATATAATTCTTTTATTGCACTTTCATTTTCCATTATAAATACCCCCTATAAATTTCGATAGTGTAAAGTTTATACACTATTCTTTTTAAAAATTTTCTTTATATATCAAGGTTTCGAAAGTTTTTTTGCATAAAAAAAACAACGACCCCCTAATTTCATGTTAAAATTGAATCTACAACAAAACAAAAAATAACCATGAAAGGATGTCGTTATTGTGGATTCAATTATAACTCATTTAATCTTATATATTCAATACTTACACAAAATTATTTATGATTTAATTTTATTTATTTCTAAAAATATACCTCTTGGGCAGATGTCATTTGATGACTCAAATAGTCCGAAATATCAAAAATTCAAAGTAGACAAACTACCTAAAATAATCAAATTTGAAAAGGTAGATTACCAATTGCTTTTAGCTTATTACAAGCACAAATACAATAAAACTATTAAAGCTGTTCAGCGTCGAAATGGAAAGACTATATCAACAAAAATTGTCTGCCCTAAATGCGGTGCACCTCATGACTATATCTACGATAACAATGGTGGCAAAGGTCAATATCAATGTAAAGTTTGTGGTCTTACATTTAAAGAGAACAACTTTGCTACAACTCCTATAGTGTTTAAATGTCCTTATTGTGGTACAACACTAACCGAGAAAAAACAACGTAAACACTTTAAAGTGCATAAATGTAATAACCCTAAATGCTCTTATTACTTAAGAAACTTAAAAAAGTTACCTAAAACATTAAATGATGCTGATAAATACAAATATAAACTTCACTATATCTACAGAGAATTCAATATAAATTTCTTTAAGATTAATTTGTATTCAGT
>JAFRFO010000020.1 GCA_017434295.1 Clostridia bacterium | reverse complement strand
TACCACCACCTTTTTCTTTATAGTGGTATTATATACCATAATAAGAAAAAAGTCTGTAACACTAGTATAACATTAGTATTACAGAGCTTGTAATATTCTGTGGATAACTATTTTTAATTTTTATCTAGACTGAACAGTAACGAAGAATTTGTCTAATAAGAAAAAAGTCTTTTAACCCCTTGACAAAACATAATTTAGTATGATAAAATATATTTCGTTACAAGAAGAAACAAAAAGTTTCTCACCTTATTCTAAGAGGAAGCAGGTTAAACATATTAAAAATAGAAAGCTATTTTTATGTTTAATTGACTTGTAACAAAGTCAATTTTTTATTTGGAGGTGTTTTTTATAAAACAAGAATTACCAATCAATGAACAAATTAGAGCCAAAGAAGTGCAATTAATAGGAGCACAAGGCGAAAAAGTTGGAGTAGTAAGTTTAAATGAAGCTTTAGAAAAAGCAGATGAAGCAAACTTAGACTTAGTTTTAGTTGCGCCAAATGTAAATCCACCAGTTTGTAAAATAATGAACTATGGAAAATACAAATTTGAGCAAGCTAAAAAAGAAAAAGAAGCTAAGAAAAAACAAAAAGTATTAGAAGTTAAAGAAATTAGAGTTACTCCAAACATTGAAAAACATGATTTCGAATTTAAAACAAGAAATGCTAAAAAATTTATTGAAGATGGCAATAAGGTTAAATTAACAGTACGTTTTAGAGGAAGAGAAGTAAATAACTCAAAAGCAGGAGAAGCTGTTCTAAATAATTTTATAGAAGCATTAAATGAAGTTGCACAAGTTGAAAAGCCACCTAAATTAGAAGGAAGAAACATGTTTACAATTTTAGCTAAAAAATCAGATAAATAATCTGAAAAAAATAAATAAAAATCAATGGAAAGGGGCGAAATGATATGCCAAAATTAAAAACAAACAAAGCAGCAAAGAAAAGATACTCATTAACAGCAACAGGAAAAGTAAAAAGAACAAAAGCAAATAGAAGACACTTATTAGCAAACAAAACAACAAGACAAAAGAAATCTGGAAAAGTTCAAAACGCTTATGCAGATAAAACATGTGAAAACACAATTAAAAAATTATTACCATATGGTAACTAAATCTAAAAATAGAAGTTAAGGAAGGTGAAAATAAATGGCAAGAGTAAAAACAGCAAGAACAACAAGAGCAAGACATAAAAAAATATTAAAAAGAGCAAAAGGATATTATGGAGCAAAACATTATAGATTCAGAAATGCTAACCAAGCAGTAATGAAATCTTTAAGATATGCTTATGTAGGAAGAAAAGATAAAAAGAGTAATTTTAGAAAATTATGGATAACAAGAATAAATGCTGCAGCAAGAATGAATGGTTTAACATATAGTAAATTAATCGCAGGATTAAAAAAGGCTAATGTTACAATCAACAGAAAAATGCTTGCAGAAATAGCTGTAACAGACGAAAAAGCATTTAAAGAAATAGCTGAAATAGCAAAAAAAGCATAATTGTATGCTTTTTTTTATTTTGATATTGTAATTTTTTTTATTAATGATAGAATAATAGTAGCAAACTGAAGAAGAGGTAAAAAAATGGATAAAAAACAATTAAAACACATGAAAAGAGAATACAAAAAATTAGCAAAAGAATTAAGTTTAACATCAGAACAAGTATCATTTTTATTAGAACAATATATGGATAGTGACTATGTAATTGGAATTCATAATACATCTATAAGCTATGAAAGTTTTTTTGAAGCTGGCTTACATAATCAAACATCAACTGGACAAGATAGTCATGAATTATCTAATACTATTAATTATAATGATTTAATATATGCATTATTACTATATGTTAATTCACAACAACAAACGAAAAATGGACAAAGTTTAATAGTAAAAATACCAAAAAAAGTATTTGAAAATGAACAAGGAATTTTTGAAAAATTACCAGATGGAATATATGGAATACCATCTCAATTTATAGTAGGATCAATTGGAAATGGTGATGTAATAGAAAATGAAAAATATGACCCTGCTTATAATAATCCTAATGCGGAAAAAAGTGAATTAAGTGAACACGTACAATATTGGGACAAACAAGAGCAAGCTGATTTATTTTTTGGAGCATATAAAAAAGTACATAGTAGTTTGAAAGATAAATTTGTTAGCTTTATTAAAAGAATTACTGGGCAAAAAAAAGAGGATAAATTGTTGCTTGGAAGTGGTAAACACATAGAACCTAAAATAGAAGAACATTCTGCTGAAGAAATTGAAACTGAAAAAACTGAAGCTGAATTATTTAGAAAACGAATTAGTTATCAAATAAATCCAGGAGAAAAAACTAATAATGGAGTGGACGAAAAGGGACAAAATCCAAGAGAAATAATTGGAAATATGGGGGAAAAAGAACCAAAAGAAGATGAAGAAAGGTACTAAAATTGAAGTAAACTCTCCTTGTTAGACAAAAAAGTCTAGCAAGGAGGGTTCGCTCTAAACTAGTATCTTTTTTATTGCTTTTTCATTTTAGGTTTAGAAATTAAAGATGCTATATATCCGAAAAATACAGCAGCAGCAATACCACCAGCAGCTGCTTTTATTCCACCAGTAAAAGCGCCTATTAAACCACTTTGCTGAACACCTTCAATTGAACCTTTTGCTAGATTATATCCAAATCCAGTAAGAGGAACAGTAGCTCCAGCACCTGCAAAATCAACAACGTATTTATACAAACCAAGTCCGCCTAAGACAGCACCGATAGTTACAAAAGTAACTAAAATTCTTGCTGGAGTAAGCTTGGTTTTATCAATTAATATTTGACCTATAACACATATTGCGCCTCCAACAGCAAAACATTTCAAAAGTTGCATCCAGTCAAATACATTTGCCCAATTTATATCCATAATAAAATCTATTCCTTTCTAGAAAAACGGTTAATTTAAACCCGGAACCAATTGACCGAACCAATTGACCGATTTTATATTTCAATACTTATTGCGTGTGCAATTCCAGGGATGGATTCTCCTTGTTGAGAAGAAGTAGAATTCATAAGAGCACCAGTAGCAATAAGTAAAATTCTTTTCAAATTCTTACTTTTTAATTGTTTGAAAAAGTAACCAGAAAAAACAGAAGCACAACAAGCACAACCACTACCTCCAGAATGAGTGTCTTGTTTTTGCTTATCAAAAATTAAAACTCCACAATCATTATAGTTAGATTTTATATTATATCCATTTGCTTTGATAATATCAATTGCAATATCTTTTCCAATATATCCTAAATCTCCACTAATTATGGCATCATAATAACTTGGGTTTCTTCCAGTATCTTTTAAATGAGTAAGAAGTGTGTCACAAAAAGCAGGTGCCATTGCAGCTCCCATATTGTTAGCATCTTTTATAGCCATATCTACAATTTTACCAGGGGTAATATGAGTAATAAATGGTCCATAACCATTTTTACTAATCATAGCTGCACCACTTCCTGTAACAGTCCATTGACTTGTTGGAGGCCTTTGATTTCCTAGTTCTAGAGGAAATCTAAATTGTTTTTCTGCACTACAAAAATGACTTGATGTAGCGCAAATAACATTTTTGGCAAAACCTTCAACCATTACAGCACCAATACTTAAACTTTCAACAAATGTTGAACAAGCACCAAAAACTCCTAAATAAGGTATATTTGAATCTCTTAAACCAAAGCTAGAAGAAATGCATTGATTTAGTAAATCACCAGCTATTACAAAATCAATGTCATTACTAGAAACACCAGATTTTAAAATTAAATTTGCTACATTTTCTCTTATAATTTTACTTTCAGCTTTTTCCCATGATTTTTCTCCCCAAAATTCATCTTCCAAAGTTTGGTCAAAGTACTTACTTAGAGGACCATCTGATTCTTTAGGACCAACAATACTACTACACTCTAAGATAGAAGGGGGAGTATCAAATTTTATTGTTTGTTTACCAATTTTTTGCATATTCTTAATCCTTTCTTATATAGTAAAATAATAATTTATTTTTAAAAAAGCAAAAAGTTAAAAAATAATTAACACATATTTTTAAACTAAAGTTACAGATTGAGTGTTAAATATTAGATAAATAATTCCAACAATTATAGAAGCTGAAATACCAAAAACAAGCACAGGACCTGCAACTGTAAACATTTTTGCTCCAACACCCATAACATATCCTTCAGATTTATATTCCATAGCTGGTGAAACAACTGAATTTGCAAAACCAGTAATTGGAACTAATGAACCAGCACCACAGAATTTTCCGATTTTATTAAATATATTTAGACCTGTTAGAATTGCTGTAATTCCTATAAGAATAATAGAAACAACAGTGCCAGACATAGTTTGATCTAAACCACGTTCTTTACAAATATTCATAATAATTTGTCCAATTGAACAAATTAAGCCACCAGTCCAAAATGCATTAAAAATATTTTTAACAATAGGGGAATTAGGTGATTTTTTATCAACATATTCTTGATATTCTTTTTTTGACTGAGTTGGATCCATAAAGAAAAAACTTCCTTTCTATAAATATAATAATAATGAATAAAGCTTAAAAAAGCGTTATTATATTAATAAAGAATAATTATTTTTTTATTTTCTATTTACATCAATAGTAAAACCTAAATCTAAGTCAACAAAATATTGCTCAATTTTATTTCCATCAATATCAGCTCTTTGATCTAAAACTTTTACAGATTTTAAATAATCAATTGATTTAGAAGCTTCTTCAATTGTTTTAACAATTGCATCTTTCCAAGAAACTTCTGAACTTCCTGTTAAAATTAAATGTTTTTCTACTTCCATATACTTATTCTCGTATAATGTGAAAAAATATTATACGAAAATCTCCTTTCTTTCAAAACTTATATTTTATTAATTACAAGTAGTTTTTACCAAAATTTTAAAAATATACATTTAATTTACTTGATAAAATATTAGAAAACATTTAAAATAAGAAAGAAATATATATTATTTGATAAGTCAAGTATAAAATAAAATGACTATGCAAGGTATGTATTTC
>JAFRFO010000019.1 GCA_017434295.1 Clostridia bacterium | reverse complement strand
TTTTATAATTATGGCAGTATTTAAAGGAGCAGGCTGTGCACTTGTTACACCGTTTAAACCAGATGGTTCAGTAAACTGGGAACAGTTGCGGTCAAACATTGAGTTCCAGATTGATCAGGAAATAGATGCAATTATAGTATGCGGAACAACTGGAGAGGCCTCTACAATGTCACACGAAGAGCAGATTGAGGTTATCAGATATTGCGTAGATGTAGTAAATGAAAGAATTCCTGTTATTGCAGGAACTGGTTCAAACTGCACACGTGAAGCAATCGATTTATCTCAAAAAGCTGAAGAGGTTGGAGCAGATGGCTTACTTATAGTTACACCGTACTACAACAAAACATCGCAGAAAGGTTTGATAGAACATTACAAGGCAATCGATTATTGTGTTGATATTCCGATAATTCTCTACAATATTCCTGGAAGAACAGGAAACGTAAACATTTTACCGGAAACAGTTGGCACAATTATCAGCGAAACAAAAAACGTTGTAGGAATCAAAGATGCAACAGGCGATATATCTCAGGTTGCAAAGATGATGGCATACGTTGGAGCTGATAATATAGATTTGTACTCTGGTAATGATGACCAGGTATTACCTATTTTATCACTTGGTGGAGTAGGTGTAATATCTGTTCTCTCAAATATTGTTCCTCAATATGTTCATGAGATGTGTCAGTTCTTCTTTGAAGGAAATATTGATACATGTAGGGAATATCAGTATAAAGCAATGCCTTTGATTGAAGCATTGTTTAGTGATGTAAACCCTATACCTGTTAAAAAAGCGATGAATATTCTCGGATTTAATGCCGGAATACTCAGAATGCCTTTGATTGACATGGATGAGAAAAAAGAAGAACACTTACTTAAGTGCTTGGATGACTTTTTTTCAACTTATTAAATTCTAAAACATACTGACTTTAAATAAGGAGTTTCTACTTAGGTGGGGACTCTTTATTTATTAGTTAAAATTCATAGTTTAAGTTTACTTTTCCCATAGGCAGGGCAGACAATATTTAGCTGTGAATTGCAACATTGGTTAAAAAAATAAGAAGACAAATTTTATAAAAATACTTGAAATAAATACAATAATATGGTAATATATTAATCAATAAAACAATAAAAACTAATTAAAAAGCAAAGTAAACCAATTAAAAAGCAAAGTAAATATATTACAAAATATTTAAGAGAGAAAAGTGGTCTTGGGCTGTAAACCACTTAAATATTAATATATTGAAATTTCACTTTTTAGGTCTTTATCTGAAAAAATAGTAGGAAAAGCGTATAAGCTGCGTTAAAGCGATAAAGAGGTTAGTTATTAAAACTAATAAATATAGGTGGTACCACGAGTCAATTCGTCCTATTTATAGGATAATTGGCTCTTTTTGATTAATTGAAAAGGGGAAAAAGGAGAAAAAACATGAAAGAACAAATTGAACAAATCAAATTAGCTTCAATAGAAGAAGTAAAAAATGCAAAAGAAGTAAAAGAATTAAATGACTTAAAAGTAAAATATTTAGGTAAAAAAGGAGAATTAACTTTATTATTAAGAGGAATGGGAGCCTTAAGCCCAGAAGAAAGACCAATAATAGGTGGTTTGGTTAATTCAGTTAGAGATGAGTTAAATCAATTATTTGAAGCAAAAGAAAAAGAGCTTCAAAAAAAGGAATTAGCTGAAAAATTAGAGGCTGAAAAAATAGATGTAACACTTCCATCAAACAAAACAAAAACTGGAAGCAAGCACCCATTAAATAGGGTAATAGAAGAAATAGAAGATTTATTTGTATCTATGGGATATGATGTTGTAGAAGGTCCAGAGCTTGAAACAGATGAATACTGCTTCGAAAGACTTAACTTGCCAAAAGGACATCCTGCAAGAGATATGCAAGATAGCTTTTATATTACACCAGAATATTTATTAAGAACACAAACATCTGCTGTTCAAGCAAGAGTTATGATGGCAAATGAAGAAAAAACACCAATTAGAGTAATCGTACCAGGAAAAACTTATAGAAGAGAAGATGATGCAACACATTCTCATCAATTTAATCAAGTAGAAGGTTTAGTTGTAGATAAAAATATTACACTAGCCCATTTAAAAGGAACCTTGGAAGTATTTATGAGAAAACTACTTGGCGAAAATACTGAATTAAGATTTAGACCTAGCTATTTCCCATTTACAGAACCAAGCTATGAAGTAGATGTATCATGCTTTAAATGTGGAGGAAAAGGTTGTAATCTATGTAAACAAACAGGCTGGATAGAATTATTAGGTGCCGGAATGGTACATCCAAACGTATTAAAAATGAATGGATATGATCCTAAAGTTTACACAGGTTTTGCTTTTGGAACAGGCTTAGATAGACTTGCAATGTTTAAATATGGAATAACAGACATGAGATATTTATATAGAAATGATGTAAGATTCTTAAGTCAATTTGATGAAATGGATAGATAGGAGGATAAATAATGAAACTAAGTTTAAATTTTGTAAAAGACTACATAGACTTACCTAAAGATTTAACAGTAAAACAAATAGCAGAAGACATGACAAATCATAGCTCAGAATATGAAACTGCGGGAAAACTAATAAATGCAACAAATCTAATAATTGGAGAAGTAGTGGAATGTGAGCCACATCCAGACTCTGACCATTTACATGTATGTAAAGTAAATATTGGAAAAGAAGTACTAAATATAGTTTGTGGTGCACCAAATGTTAGAAAAGGATTAAAGGTAATAGTTGCACAAGTTGGAGCTGAACTTCCAGAAATAACAATAAAAAAAGGAATGATAAGAGGTCAAGAATCAAATGGAATGCTTTGCTCAATGCTAGAACTAGGATTAGAAAGCAAATATGTTGATGAAATTGACAAAACTGGAATTCATGAATTGCCAGCAGACGCTCCAATAGGAGAAGATCCAATTAAATACATGGGCTTAGATGATGAAGTAATTGATTTTGAATTAACAGCTAATAGAGGAGATTTACTTAGCATTTTAGGTATGGCTTATGAATTAGGAGCAATTTATGATAAAAAAGTAAAAGATATTGATTTATCACATAAAGAAAACAATGAAGATATAAACGATACATTTAAAGTTGTTGTAAATACTGAAAATTGTTCATTATTTACAACAAAAAAAGTAAAAAATGTAACAATAAAAGAAAGCCCTTGTTTTATAAAATCAAGATTAATAGCTTCAGGAATAAGACCAATCAACAATGTTGTAGATATAAGTAATTACGTAATGTTAGAAACAGGGCAACCTCTTCATTTTTATGATGCAGATAAACTAAATGGAATGTTAGAAGTTAGAATGGCTGAAAATGGAGAAAAACTAACAACTTTAGATGGAGAGTCAAGAACATTACATGATGAAAATATAGTAATTTCTAATGGAAAAGAAGCAATTGGATTAGCTGGCGTAATGGGAGGATTAGATACAGAAATAACTGAAAATACAAAAAATATCATTATTGAATCAGCAATATTTGATGGAGTAAAAGTTAGAAAAACATCAAATGAGTTAGTTAGAAGTGAAGCAAGTAATAGATTTGAAAAAGGATTAGATCCAAATAGAACATATATGGCTGCTGATAGAGCATGTGCATTACTAGAAAAATATGCGGATGCAGAAGTTGTTGGTGGAATTGCAAAATATGATACAACAAATAAAGAAGACACAAAAATAGAAGTAAAATTCAATGAAATTAATCAAGTTTTAGGATTAAACATACCAAATAATGAAATACTAAATATATTCACAAAACTTGGCTTTACATACGAAGAAACAAAAGATGGAGCAATAGTATCAGTTCCAAAAAGAAGAATTGATATTAGTATAAAAGAAGACTTAAATGAAGAAGTTGGACGTATTTATGGAGTAAATAATATTTGCGGAATACTTCCTGCACTTCCTATGAAACAAGGTTCATATAATAGAACAACAAGAGAAATACGCAACAAAATGATAGGTTTAGGTTTAAACGAAACATTATCTTATGTATTAGTTGGAGAAAACGAAGCAAAACAATTTGTAAAAGATGAAAATGAGTCAATTAAGTTATTAGATCCTATGTCAGAAGATAGAAATACTTTAAGAAATAGTATGCTTCCATCATTATTAAACATATATAAATATAATGAAGCAAGAAATCAAAAAGATGTATCAATATTTGAAATCGCAAAAACATTTTATAAGAAAGGCGAAGAATTTTTTGAAGAACAACATTTAGGAGTATTAATGGCAGGAGAATACTATCAAGGAATAGGAACTGCCAAAGAAGCGGACTTTTTTGTAATAAAAGGATTAGCAGAAGAAATATTAGACTATTTAGGATATAAAAACAGATACAGCTTTGTAGTTGATTCAAGTAAAATAGCAGATGAATTCCATCCAGGTCAATCTGCAGTAATATCTGTAAATAATGATATAATAGGTAGTATAGGAAAAGTACATCCTAGTCTAGCAGAAAATGTATATGTATTAGAAATTAATCTTGACAAGTTATTAGCAAAAAAAGTTGGAAAAATGAAATATAAAGAAATTTCAAAATTCCCAACAGTAAACAAAGACTTAAGTATAGTAATTGATAAAAATATCACATCACAGGAAATAGAAAAACAAATTAAAAAATATGCAGGAAGCACATTAAATGAAGTAAAACCATTTGATATTTATAGCGGAAAAGGAATTGAAGACGGAAAAATAAGCATAACTTACAATTTAGTATTTGGTGACAATAATAGAACATTAAATGATGAAGAAATAAACGAAACAATGCAAAAAGTAATAGAAGGACTTGAAAAAAGCCTAGGTGCAGAAATTAGAAAATGATTTTAAAAAACGGTCAATTGGTTCCGGGTTTAATTTGACCGTTTTCGGTCAATTGGTTTCGAGTTTAAAATGCGCCAGTTTGTTCTGTGGCTAAATTGGGGCACTACATATCCTAATTAAAGGGAAAGTAGAAAGGAAAAAATATATGGAAAGTGATGAAAATAATATACAAAACAAAACACCAAAAAATAAAGATAAAAAAGCATTAAAGCAAAGGAAAAAAGAAGAAAGAAAAAGACTAATAAACGAAGATAAGTTGATGATAAAAAAAGCAAATACTGTTTCTAAATTAAATAAAATCCAAACAGAAATAGATGAAGTAATAGAATATATTGATAAAAATCATTTAGAGATAGAAAACAAAGATAAAATAAATCAAATTTCAACTGAATTAAAAAATGTAGAAGCAGGATTGGAAAAAGTACAAGAAGATGTAGAAAATGTCAATAAATTTCAAAAAAAAGGCTTT
>JAFRFO010000018.1 GCA_017434295.1 Clostridia bacterium | reverse complement strand
CTAATACTCTGTAAACTACTTCTGGTTGGATTTGTGAACCTAGTATCGGTTCGTTACACGTTTGATAAAACTGAGTAAATAGCGGTCCTTTTTCTGCTCCTTTTAAAACTTCACGACGGTAAACATTGAGCAATCTCTCTGTTTCTTTCGAATAATAGACCATGCGAAATGTATTAGTCTTTGTTGCATAGATATAGATACTTCTATCCACAAAGTTAATATCTTCAAGTTTGATTTTAACAAGTTCGCTATTACGTACCCCAGTATCTAGTAAAATCATAACTAATAAAAGATTACGTATTTCGGACTTGTATCTTAAATCAAACGATGTAAGCATCTTTCGCACTTGGTCTATTGTAAAGTAATCTATCTTTTCCTTTCTAACTTTTTTAGGTTTTATATTGTGAGCGGGACTGGCGATTAAATATCCATCTTTTTCAAGATAATTAAAGAATGCTCTTAGTGCACGTGCATGACAATTATAATAACCTGTCTTTTTCTTGGAGTATTTTGAGTTGAAATAATATTTTATTTCTTCTTCAGTTACTAGTTCTAGAGTTTGGACCTTTTTGATCTGCACTAAGAACTTTCTGAATGCTCCTAATTTATTTTTGTAGAATTTCATGGTCGCGTCCGCTAGTCCCCTCTCTACCATGTTCCTAAAAAAGTAATCTCTAGCATCATCAAAAGATAGATTACTTTGAGTAGGAGTTTTGTCACCTCCCACTTTAAATTGTTGAAAAAAATTTGTAAGTTCTGCAATGGTTTGCTCTGTCATAATAAAAAATCTCCCTTCATTTTTTCAACTTATAGAAGGGAGTCACAAAGCGACTGCTGGAAGAAACCAACATGGAAAATGTTTAAAAAGGGCCCTAGAATGGACTATGCCACCCCGAGAGTGGACCTTTTTAAACCGATGCCCATGCCAGATAATAAAAAAAGTAGCATCACTGCTACATTTCATTCTTAAATGGCAGGGGATGAGAGAATCGAACTCCCAACAGTGGTTTTGGAGACCATTATTATACCATTTAACTAATCCCCTGTATGGATTTGTCAATAAATTGAACAAAACGATTATAACACAAAGAACGAGGCTAATCAATAAGAAAAGTTGATTTTTCTAATGATTAGCCTCGTTTTGAAATTAGGTGTTTAATAAAATTATTTAAAAAGTTAAATTGATAAATAATTATTAATATAAATGTAAAGTGTATTTTCAAAAATATTTATATGTGTTAAAATTAAATATATAATAAAGTTGAGGTGAGCACATGAAAGTAGGAATATTTGGGATGGGTGCCTATGGAATGGCTCTTAGTAGTGCTTTAATTAAAAACAATTGTGATATTACAATGTGGTCTAAGTTTGAAGAAGAAAAGGAACAACTGGAAAAAACCAGAAAAAATGAAAAAGTTTTACCTGGATTTGAACTTTCTCAAAGTATTAAATTAACAACGAGTATCCAAGAATGTGCCCAAGACAAAGATATACTTATAATTGTTATACCAGTGCCATTTATTGATTCTTTATGTTTAGAACTAAAAAATTATGTAACAAATCAACATATCTTAATTGCTAGTAAAGGTATAGAAGAAAAAACAGGACTATTTGCTCATGAGATAGTACATAAACATATAGCAACAAATAATATTGCAGTTATAAGTGGTCCGTCATTTGCAGTAGATCTTATTGAAGATTTACCACAAGGACTAACACTAGCAAGCAATAATAAAGAAACAATATCAATAGTAAAAAAGGCTTTTCAATCTAAAAATATAAAAATAGAAATAGTAGAAGATATCCATGGTGTAGAAATATGTGGATCAGTAAAAAATATTATTGCTATTGCTTCAGGAATGCTTGCAGGATTAAAAGTAAATGATTCAACAAGGGCTATGTTCATGGTAGAAGCTGTTAATAATATGAAATACCTACTTAAAGTTTTTAATTGTAATGAGAATACAATTATGACATATGCAGGTTTAGGAGACTTATTATTAACATGTACTTCTGAAAAAAGTAGAAACTATAATTTAGGTATATTACTTGGTGAAAAAAACAGTAGAGATGTAATTGATAAATACATAAAGGAAACAACTGTTGAAGGATATAACACACTACTTTCTCTACATGAAATACTAATGAATCAAAAAAATAATAATCAATTTTTTAATACAATATATGAAATAGTAGTAAATGGACATGATGCTACTGAATTATTAAATAGTATAAAAGAGAATATGGAGGAAATATAAATGGGAAGTATTATATCAAAGTTTTTTAAATCAATATTATTAAGTTCAGCTATTTTAGCAGTAGTAGGACTTTTACTTGTTTTTCAATCAGAATTCACAATATTGGCTATTGCCTACGTAATAGGAGGAATATTAATAGCACTTGGTACTTTAACATTAATAAAATATATAAAGGATATAGATAATCCGCTAAGGAATGAATTAAATATAGTTTATGGTATAGTTACAGCAATATTAGGTGTAATAGTAATAAAAAATCCTGAAGCACTAGCTGGTTTAATACCATTAGTTGTTGGTGTAATAATTGTCATAAATAGTGCTGCTAAATTAGAATATAGTTTAGAATTGAAAAAAGATGATAATAATTTATGGAAAACAACAATGATATTATCAATTGTAACAGCAATTTGTGGAATACTTCTAATTTTTAATCCTTTTAAAGGAGCAGTCTTCATAACCAAAATAGTAGGAGCACTAATATTTACATATGCATTATTAGATATAATATCTACATTGATGTTTGAAAATACAGTAAAAAGTCTAAAAAAAGAAATAAAAGAAATAGTTGAAGATGTAAAAGAAGCAGAAGTGATAGAGGAAAAGAAAGAAAAAAAGAAGAAAAAAGAAAAGGAGAAAAAATAGTATGTATAAATATTGTTTTCAGATATTAGGCCTTTTAGATAAACTAAACGATTGGAATGATAAATTAAATGGTCTTGCATCAAAATACATGGACAATGTTGGTTTTGGTACTATAGCAGTTATAGGATTATTTGCTATTGGTTGTTGGGGAGTAAGTACATTAAATAAAAAATAAAAGTCAACAATTGACTTTTTTTGTTTGAAAAAAAACAAAAAAATGATATAATGAAAAAGGACGAGGTATATTTCATGAACACAGAAGAATTGATAGTAGGCAAAAGGTATGAAATACACGGGTATAAACACGATGGAAAAATTCACAGATCATGGGATGAGGCAGTTCTTTTAGAGATACATGATGATTATTTGATTTTTGGTAATGAAAAAACAAAGGTTACAGAATCAGATGGAAGAACTTGGAGAACAAAAGAACCAGCTGTACTTTATTTTTATAAAAACAATTGGTATAACATAATAGGTCAATATAAAAAATCTGGAGTATATTATTATTGTAATATGGCTTCACCCTATATAATAGAGGATAATACAGTTAAGTATATTGACTATGATCTTGATTTAAGAGTATTTCCTGATGGGAGTTTCAAAGTTTTGGATAGAGGAGAATATAAATATCATAAAAAAATAATGGAATATCCAGAAATTATCGATAAGACACTTAAAACAGAATTAACAAACCTAATAAATAAAGTCAGAAACAAAGAATCTGCCTTTAAGCCAGGGACCGTTGAAGAGTACTATAGCTTATACAAGAAATTAAAAAGTAGAAAATAAAACTACTTTTTATTTTTTTTAAAAAAAAGTAAAAAAAAATTAAAATAATCTTAGCCTATATAAACAAATGAAAACATTATTCAACACCACGTAGAGTGTCGAAAAAAAAGTGTTTTTTTTTGTTGACATTATAAGTACGTTTTGATATATTAATGAGGCAGCTTGCGAAAAAAAAGTGTCAAGCTATAACAATTAAATCATATTAATAGAAATGATTCATATTATATTGTATAGCGTAAAACACAAAAAAAGTTGGTTGTACAAAGAATATATCAAATTTTGTAAAAAAAATAAAAAAAGTATTGACTTTACACAATTGGTTTGATATATTACTAATGCAACTCGAAAAAAAGAGCTGTAATGATCTTTGAAAACTAAGCAAAACGTCAATTTTGAGTAGCTAGGAAAAATTGAACAAACTTAAATAAATATATTTTATTGAGAGTT
>JAFRFO010000017.1 GCA_017434295.1 Clostridia bacterium | reverse complement strand
TGTTTTTCTTTTACTTTTTCTTGTTTATATATAACTGGTGCTTGTGTTTTTACATTGCCCATTACTATTTTTACTGCTTCAATAAACTTATAATTTCTTACTTTTATAAGATAATCTATTGCACTTTTCCCTCCTATTTGCTTAGTAAACCAAAACCAAAGTCCATTAGAAATTTTTAAACTATCGTGTGTTTTTGTGCTATAAGTCCCCACACATTCTTCAACTAATTCGTATGGCTCATAGTTTTTTAAATAAGTTAATAGGTCAATTTTTCTTGCTTCTTCTACTATTTCTTTAGGAATAGGTAACATTTTCACACCTACCTTTCCCTCTGTTTTTTTCTTTCATTTTGGTACTTTTCTTTAATATTACCAATAGATAATTCCACATTATCTTCTAATCCTTCGAATGTTTTTCCATCACTGGTATGCCATCTTTCCCATAATGTATCTAAAATATTATTCTCTTTTAGTAAAGCTTGCATTTCTTCTTTTTCTAAATCCTTATAAGAAAATATATCTATTAATTCTTCTTTTGTTAATGTTTCAAATGATTTAAGCACTATTTCTTCTGGTTTTTGTTTTAATAAATCTTGTTTATAACTAGCCATTTCCTTTTGTAATTTTAATGCTAACATATTATTTAATTCTTTTATTGTCATTATTTCAACCTCCTTTTAAACATCAAAAAAGAGATATTATAATTATTATAATACCTCTTTTTCTTTTTTATATTTCTAAATTCTCTAAATTAATAAGATTATTTTCAGCTTTTGCTCTGTTAATTGTATCTACCAAAGAATGTTGTTTTCCTATATTGGTTACATCTATTTCTTTAATACTATAATTTAACCACTCAAATTTTAAAGCCATATTTTTTACTAATGTTGCAATATCTGCATTAGTTACATTGCCTTTTGAAATATAACCAGAGCCTTGCCTATGTTCAAAATCATATTTTTTTAAAAATCTTCTTATTTGTTCATAAGCTGTAGGTGCTTTTTTTCCTGTAAATTCTTCATATTTTTTTGTGTCAATGTCAAAATTTATTGCTTTTCTCATTATTATATTTCACTCCATTTTATGCATGTACTGCATTCATTTTATAGTAAGATTCTAGACAATCTTCTTTTTGTTCTCCATTTCCATCTTCTTCATCAACATACCAATACCATTCTTTTATTACTTTTAGAAACCATTTTGTATGTGGTAAGATTACTGCTGAAGCAAAAGCATTCCAATCATCATCATTTCCTTCAAAAACTCCAGCTTTTGTTTCTCTTATTGTTTTACTATTATAACTATCAAAGTGTTTTCTAATCGCATTAAAGCATTGTTCTTCTTTGTATCCTGCTTTTTTTAATTTGTTTTTATCAAAAATAAATTCCATTTTCATAACTTATTTATTCCTTTCAAACCTTTTATATAATTATTATAACATTATTTTATTAAAAAAACTACTATAAAAAGCAATTTTTTTAATTATTTTGAGCCTGACTATATACTTCACAAACAATGTCATTACTAATATTTACTTTTGAATATTTTAATTGTCTTATTTCTTCTGGTGCATCTTCAACTTTTCCTCTATATATTTCATTTCCATCATAATTTACTACTATATTATAAAGCCTAATACTTCCCACTTGCAAATATGCTTTTTTATTATTTTCTTCCATCTTTCTTTCCTCTTTTTTATGATTTAATGTCCTTCTCTCAACATTCCTAAACACATAATTCCTACAATATAAAATGTTATAACTGCAATTATAACCGATATTACAATTGCTATTAAAATTTTTACAGCAATTTTCATATTATTTCTATATATTTTCTCTATATTTTCTTCACTTTGCTTTCTTCTTTTTCTTCTTTCACTTAAAGCAATAATCATAAATTGAATAATAAGTGATATACAAAAAGCTACTATTGAATATGAAAAAAGTTCCATTTTTCCCTCCATATCTGCAAAATAATTATATTTATCTAGGTATTATTATATCATTTTTTTATTTATTGTCAAAAAAGGAGCAAAACATTTTAGTTTTACTCCTTTTTAAAATTTAGTAGTCCCATTTCATTGAAAAATATTAATGCTTCTTTAAATCCTAATTTAAAGATTTCTTTTTTCTCTATCTCCTGCAATTCATCATCTAACATCATCATTTTAATAAGATTATTCTTTTCTAAATAGTTTAATTCAAGTATTGCATTATCTTCAATAGTATCATCTAGTAATCTTAATTTTGGATTATCATCCTTTATTTTTTTTAGTTTTTCTTTTACACTTTTATAATCTTCTCTATTCTCCAATTTATTTTTTGTATAGTCTTGAATAAACCCCAAAAAATCATCAGAATACTTATTAAAAAAGCTTTCTTGTAATTGTTTCATATACTTTACCTCCTGTAAATAGTCTAATCATTTAAGTTATTTTTCTCAAATGTGTAAATTTTGTTTTTTATACATTTGACTATCTATTAGGAGTATCTTTATCTTTTTCTTTAGTTTCTTTTTCAGTATTTTCTTGTTCTTCATCCTCCATATCTAAACTTGACAAATCTTCTTTTTCATCTAAATTTAATAATCTATTAACCTCTTTTAGTCTTTTTTCTTTTTCTTCAAGTTCTTTTTCTTGGGCAAATGGTACTAATACCTCTTTTTTAGCATTTTCAAATTGTTTTTCTAAATTTTGCAATGTCATTTTTGCATCTTCAATTTTATTTTCTATATTTTCTAAAGCATTATCTAATCTTGTTATATTACCAAAAGTATCAGTTCCAAGTTCAACGGAATATGATGCATTATTCTTTAATACAATTACAAAACTTCTGCTAAATGTATTAATCTCAAGAAACATCTTCATTCCTCTATATTCTCCAATTTCTTCTTGTTCACTTTCTGTTTTCTTATTACATAATTCAAGTATCTTTTTTCCAGCATCTTCTTTTTGGCTATACATCTTGCCATTAATAATCATTGGAGAAAACTTTTCTTTTTCATTTATTTTAGTATTTTCCTTTACAATTTCTAAATCTTTTTTGTAGTTTTCTATTAGTATATTAGTATTCTTAATATTTACTGGGTAATACTTAACCATTGCATCTTCCAACTCATATATTTGACTTAAATGACTTTGTTTTAAAAGATTTAATTTAGATACTGCCGTTTCTAATTCATTCTTTTCTATAATCATTTTATTACCTGTTGCTAATGCTTTTATTTCGGCATAAGAAAGTGCTTTTTCATCTATATCTTCGTGTGACCTTTCTAATGTCTTTGATGTCATTATTTGCGAAATAAATATTTGTTTATTCTGCACCAGTTGATACAGATATGCATCAAATGTTTTTTCTGTTACATAAGTAAATATTACAACTTTATCATTGATATTTCCTTGTCTAATACCTCTACCATTTCTTTGAGTTAAGTCTGCAGGTCTCCACGGACAGTCTAAATGATGTAATGCTTTTATTCTATCTTATAACGATAGGTAAGTCTTTGATATTATCTCCAACTTTTCCCCCGTTCCACACCGTACGTGAGACTTTCACCTCATACGGCGTTCCATCAAATTACAATTCTTATATAAGATTAACTTTCAGTTAATTTATTTAATATTTCAATGTCTATTTCTTCGTTTCCTGCCATTTTTCTATATCTGTTTAATTTTATGATATTTTCTTTATTTAACTTTAATTTACAAACTAGGTCATTTATTGTTTCTATTTTAGTAGCATGAATTAAAACATGTACTTCTTTATCTAATATTACTAGGTTTTTATATTCATCATTTCCACCCATTGATTTTGGTATTTTATGATGACAATGTATATCTTCTATCGAAAGTTGTTTCTTTGTTATATTGCATTTTCCGTTTTGTGCTACAAATAATGAAATTCTGTTGTCGTTATATTCTATTGTTGCATTCTTTATTGGCTTTTTCATTAACAAATGTAATGTTGCTATATTTATATTTTCTAACATTTTATGAATTTTCTCTCTACCTTCCTTAGTATATTTATTTATACATTTTTCTTTTTCTAATGGTGGTTTATGCTCTATATATGCAATAGGTAACAATACATTATTACCTATAAATCTTATTTCTTTACTTTTTGCATATTTTCTTGCATAATCTGGTATTTTCTTATAGTAATTTCTTTTTACTCTTTCTTTAAGCCTAGTCTTTATTGACATTTTTATTTCATAAGCTAATTTTTGAATATCTTCTGTTACACATGTTGCCATTTTATAATAATTATGGATTCCCATAACATAGCTATTGTAATCTGTTACTGCATAATATTCTGTGTGGTTATCCTTACAGAATTCAATTTCTTTTATATAATCTTTAGCTTTACTTTTTATATTCTTTTTAGCTTTTTCTGAAATATGCGATTTTATAATATACCTTTCCTTGCCATTTTTCTTTTTACCCTTTTTGTGGACTTTTATTCTAAATCCTAGAAAATCAGAATAGTCATGTTTTAAATTTACTATCTTAGATTTTTCTTCACTTACTTGTAAACCTAATCTATCATTTAGCCACTTTTTTGTAGCTTCAAACATAATAACTGCATCTTTATAATTTCTGCATAACAATTTAAAGTCATCAGCATAACGAACAATATAGCATTCTTTAAGTTTTGTTTTCCTTAATGCTCTATATTTTTTAGATTTATCTTTAGTTCCAGTTTTGTGAATTTTCCCACTATATTCATGTCTTGTTGGTATTTCTTCCCATTGACTAGCAATCCACCAGTCAAGTTCATTTAATACTATATTTGACAATAACGGAGATAAAATTCCGTCCGTTGTGGAGTTCCTTTTTCTGGAAATCCTACTCCAGCTACTTCTGCTTTTAACATTTCCGAAATAATACAAATTAGCTTTTTATCTTGTATTCCTAGTGTCCACATTTGTTTTAAAAGTTTACCATGATTTACATTTTCGAAAAATCCTCTTATATCTATATCTACTACTATATGTAAATTACACATTTGCACATACCTTTCAAATTGGGCAATTGCATTTTCAGCACCTCGATTTGGTCTGAAGCCATGATTACTTTCTCTAAACTTTGCCTCACAGATTGGTTCTAGCACCTGTAATATACATTGTTGTATAAGTCTATCAAAAATTGTTGGAATTCCAAGGGGTCTTGTTTTTCCATTCGCTTTTGGTATTTCTACTCTTCTAACTTTTTGTGGTTTGTACCACCTTAGTTTATTTCTAACTTTTTCTATTATTTCAGTTTCACTAAATTTTGCTATATCTTTTATTGTTTTCTTGTCTGTTCCTGCTGTTTTACTGCCTGAATTCTTTTTCAAATTTCTATATGCAAGTTTTATATTTTCTTCTGCTGTTATTATCTCAATAAGTTTATTGAATTTCTTATTTTTCAAGCTTTCTTGATATAATTTATCAAAAATAGCTTGCATATCATAATATTCATTATTACGAAGTTTTTGACATTTTAATACTTTTGATTTACCCGTCAAAGTTGGTCATTCTTCATAGTTTTTAATGATTGCTCATATCTAACTGTGAAGTCTTTACCTTTCTTAGTCATACTCGAACCTTTGATTAAAAAGTTCTTATATCTTGAATTATAATTGACTAGTGGCTATTCCTCCACAACTTATTATCATTGCTTCTTTGGTCTTGCCACCGCTCTCAGTCAAATTAAAATAGGTTATAGTTTTAGCTTTTCCCTATTACTGCAAGTGTGTAAAAACTATTAACTGCATTTTGACCTTTCCTCGTTCCAATATTTCTATCTTTTCATATATACCCTTAGGTGTATCCTATAAGCCTATGTGCTAAATAATGCCTATAACATTATAAGGTCTTTCATAACGTACATTTTTACTAAACCTCACACATCTTGTAAATTTACAATTATGCCATTTCTGGCATATCACCCTTTAGACTTGTACATTCGGATATTCGTCAGTTTTTACAAACATTCTCACCATAGGTATTTTATAGACTTCCGACATATCATTTGCGTATCCTACCTCTAGGACATTTTCCTCATCAATATTACTACTATGTTAGGGCAAATTTCTGCCGACTTCAACGGGCTTCATACATTAAAATTTTACACTTTTAACGCATGCCGTAGTATCAAAGTAAACGTTTCAAGGCGTTACCCTATCATTCCATTTATCGAAATATTAGTTCTCCAAAATATTTCTAGAATATTTCGTGTATAACCTTTTCAGTTATAAACGAGTCGCACGCACATTAGTTCCAGCACCCATCTTATTTGTTGAGCCTATTAAAATTCTTATTTCTCCACTTTTAACTTTTGCAAACAATTCTTTTTTCTTATTTTCATTTGTTGCATCGTGAATAAATGCAATTTCATCTTCTGGTATTCCTCTTTCTATTAGTTTTCTTTTTAAATCTGTATAAACATCTGTAAATTGCCTTTCTTTTAATTGCCATTTTCCATCAACTAATTCCATTTCGTAAGGATTATCTTCAGAGCCTAAAATTTTAGGAGTTGATAAATCACAAAATACTAATTGAGTTCCTTTTTCTTCCTTTGAATCTTCCCATATTTTATATAAATTATTAGCACAAGTATTAGTTTTACTATCTTCATAATCAGCAAACATAGGATTTAATATTCTTGGATCAAGTGCTAGTTTTCTACCCTCATTTGTTATTTTTAACATATTATCATCTTTTGGAGATACTTCTTTATTTCTAATCTTTTCTGCTCTTTCAGCAAGACCTTTTACTAATTCTAATTGCAATTCACTTGGTTTAATTACTATATTTTGAGTAATAGCTTCTGGCACAGGTAATTTTAATGTTTCTGCAGTTTGTATATCTGCTACTTCTTTAAATAAACTCATCAACTCTGGTAAATTGTAGAATTTAGCAAATCTTGTTTTTGCTCTAAAGCCACTACCTTCAGGAGATAATTCAATAGCAGTCGTAGTTTCTCCAAAAGTAGATGCCCATTCATCAAATTGTACCAGTCCTTCTTGTTCTAATCTATGGTATTGTAAGTATCTTTGCATAGTATACATTTCTACCATAGAATTTGATATTGGTGTTCCAGTTGCAAATACAACTCCTTTTCCTCCAGTTAGTTCATCTAAATATCGACATTTCATAAATAAATCTGTACTCTTTTGAGCTTCTGTTTGTGCAATTCCACCAACATTTCTCATTTTAGTAAATAAGAATAAGTTTTTAAAATAATGTGCTTCATCTACAAATATTCTATCACAACCTAATTGTTCAAAAGTAATTACATCATCTTTTCTACTTTGGTCATTTAATCTTTTTAACTTTTCTTCTACTTTCTTTTTTGCTTTTTCTAATTGCTTAATACTATAGTTTTCTGCTTCACTCTTTTTTAAATCTCTTATACCAAGTGTTATATCTTCTATTTGTTTTTGAAGTAATCTTTCTTGTCTTTCTAATGACATTGGTATTTTTTCAAATTGAGAGTGTCCTATAATTATTGCATCATATTCTCCAGTAGAAATCTTACTACAAAACTTCTTACGATTGTTAGTTGCAAAGTCTTTTTTAGTTGCAACTAAAATGTTAGCACTAGGATATAATTGTAAAAATTCACTAGCAAATTGTTCAATTATATGGTTTGGAACAACAAATAAAGACTTGTTACAAAGTCCAAGCCTTTTACTTTCCATAGCAGAAGCCACCATTTCAAATGTTTTTCCTGCACCTACTTCGTGTGCTAATAAAGTATTTCCACCATATAAAGTGTGTGCTATTGCATTTATTTGATGTTTTCTCAATTTTATTTCTGGATTCATCCCACCAAAAGTAATATATTGTCCATCATATTCACGAGGTCTAATACTATTGAATTTTTCATTATATATCTTTACAAGTTTTTCTCTCCTAGCTTGGTCTTTCCATATCCAGTTATTAAAAGCCATTTTTATAGCATCTTGTTTTGATTGTGCAATTGCTGTTTCTTTTTTATTTAAAACTTTTTGTTCATGTCCGTCTAAATCTACAATAGTATCAAAAATTCTAATATCTTTTAAATTTAATGTGGTTTCTAATATTTTATATGCATTTGCTCTTTTAGTACCATAAGTTTGAATAGCTTTTATATTTCCTCTATCTTCACTTTTTCCAGATATATTCCACTCTGTTGTATATTCAGAATAGTTTACATGAATATATTGTCTTATATAATTGCCAACATCAAGTAATTCAAACATAAATTGTTCAATGTACTCTTTTGGTATCCAAGTTGCACCAAGTCTAACAGATATTTCACTAGCAGATAAATCTTTATTTTGTACTTGTTCTAATGCCTTAACATTATTTTCATAATTTGTATCTTCCTTTGCATATTCTCTTGCTATTCTTAATTTTTCTCTAACATTTCCAGATAAATATTCATCTGCAGTTACATATTGATTTGTTTCTGGGTCAAGATAAATACTTCCCTCTAAATCTTCTACAAGTTCATTTATATCTTTTCCAGTAAGTTGCTGCATATAATCCATATCTACTCCAGCTTTTTCTGATATAGACAGAATTAATGCATCAATACTATTATCCACTTTACTAACTACTTTATGTGGTTTAATAGTTCTTTTTGAAAACATATCTGCTTTTCTAACAAATCTTTTATTTTCGTCTAGAATTTCAAGTGAACATAGTAAAAAGTAACTACTATCTTCAGAAAAAGCTCTCTCATTTGCAACACTATTTATCAGACCATATTGCCCTTTAAATCTATCATATAAATTATTTAATTTAGCTTGTTCATTTCTAATTTCTTCATCTGAGCCATCTTCCATTTGTAAATCTATTAAGTTTCTTACACAATCTCGAATTTCTATCATTCCTTTAATTCTGTTTCCAGTAGTTAAAGGTAACTCTTGTAAATACATCTGACTATTTTCTCTATAGTAAATTTGATTATCGACTATTGTATATGAGAAATTTCTAACATTAGCACTAGCTGGAATACTTTTTATTTCTTCATCACTTATTTCATCTATTTGATAATCTTCTATTTCTGCATTTAAATATTGTATTGCATTTCCTAACAAAACATTTAAATCTGCATCTTCATAAGGCTCACAAGCAAAATCCTTTCCATATTGTGTTGTAACTTCTTCCATTGTTCCTAAAATCATTTCTGGGTGGTCTATAAAATATTTATTCATTCTAATTCCATCTTGCCTTGTATCAAGATGTACCCAGTCTTCATCTAAATCTGTTATTTTATCTCTCTTTTTTAAGAAAATAATATCAGATGTAACTTTCGTTCCAGCATTCTTTTGAAATGTATCATTTGGCAATCTTACAGCACCAATTAGTTCTGCTCTCTGCGAAATATATTTTCTTACACTCTCATCTTCTTTGTCCATAGTTCCTTTACTTGTAATAAATGCAATTACTCCATTTGGTCTTACTTTATCTAATGTTTTACCGAAAGAAATAATCGTGTATTAAAAACTTATTTTTATCATATCTTTTATCATATAATTTAAAATCCCCAAAAGGTACATTTCCAAC
>JAFRFO010000003.1 GCA_017434295.1 Clostridia bacterium | reverse complement strand
AGAGATAATGTTAAGATTAAACAGATTTGACTATGAAGAATCTAGAATTAATTTGTATGATTATGTTTTAAGAAACAATGATTTAGAAAAATCTGTTCAAATAATTATGACTATTATTGAAAATGAAAAAAGAATTGAGCAAACTAAATAATTTAAAATTTATTATGATAAAAATATATTCTTCCCGGGTCTCCCCATTCACATAGTTCTAAGAGATAAATCTCTAAGAACTATGGAACGGTCCCCACTTGACCACTCACAGAATATATTTTTATCTTTATATAAGAAAGGAATAAGCTTTTATGAAAATTTTAACAATTGGAGACTTAGTTGGTAATTGTGCAATTAAGGAATTAAAAGAAAAATTACCGATTATTAGAAAGCAAGAAAATATAGATTTTGTAATTGTTAATGGCGAAAATGTTGCAGAAGGAATGGGAATGACAGAAAAAAACTTTCAAGATATTTTAGCTCAAAAAGTAAATGTTATAACAATGGGAAATCATACTTGGGGAAAGAAAGACATATTTAAGTTTATTGATAATCCTCAAATAATAAGACCAGCAAATTATAGTAAAAATGTATGTGGCAAAGGTTACAATATATATGAATGTAAAAACAAAAAAATTGCAGTAATAAATTTGATTGGTAGAGTTGACATGAATGTATTGTCAGAAAATCCATTTTTAGTTGCAAAAGATATTGTAGAAAAAGTCCAAAATATTGTTGATATTATAATAATTGATTTTCATGCCGAAGCAACGGCGGAAAAAATTGCATTATCGTATTACTTAGATGGTAAAGTAACAGCAATTTTTGGAACACATACACATGTACAAACAGCGGATGAAAGAATATTGCCAAATGGAACAGCATATATAACTGATATAGGAATGACAGGCCCTACAAATTCCGGAATAGGAATGAATATAGAATCATCTTTAAAAAGATTTGAAACATCACTCCCAGAAAAGTATAAAATTGCAGAAGGAGAATGTATGCTAAATGCTGTGGTATTTGATATAGATGATAATACTAATAAAGTAATTGCTATAAAAAGAATAATATATTAATTTTTAAATTAATATATTATTCTTTTTATATAATTGATTGTAGAAAAATGTTTCTTCTTGCGATGAAAATATGGAAAAAATTACCATTTTCTATTTACAAAAATTTCCTTTTATTGTAAAATCGAAAATGCAAAAAGCAATAAAATTTAAATTATAGGAGGCAAAAGAAAATGGAAATTTTAAAAATTTCATCAAAATCAAATCCTAATTCAGTAGCAGGTGCAATAGCTGGATTAGTAAAGGAATCAAACAGAGCAGAAATGCAAGCAATTGGAGCAGGAGCACTTAATCAAGCAGTAAAGGCAGTTGCAATAGCAAGAGGGTTTGTTGCACCATCTGGTGTAGACCTAATATGTATCCCAGCATTTGCTGAGGTTGAAGTCGAAGGAGAAGATAGAACTGGTATAAAAATAACAGTTGAATCTAGAAATTAATACATAAGTTAGAAGTAGAGAATTAGTTTAAAGTTTCTTTACTTCTTTTTTTATAGTTGTAATTATTAATTTCTCTCAAACCCCTTGCTCTTATGGAATAATATTGATATAATATGAAAAACATGCATTTAGAAAGAATCTTGTTAAAACACTTTCTACTTTTTGGGACACTTTCAAAAAGAAACAGTAGAATCAAAAGACAGAATAAAATTTGCCAAAGCGTAACCAAAACCAAAAGTTAGATTTAAAAAGGAGAATTATGGAAGAGCAAAAACTAATTAGAAATTTTAGTATAATAGCACATATAGATCATGGAAAGTCAACATTAGCAGACAGATTGATAGAAATGACAGGTGTGCTTTCTAAAAGAGAAATGGAAAGTCAAGTACTTGATAATATGGATATAGAAAAAGAAAGAGGAATAACCATAAAATCCCAATCTGTGAGAATGAAGTACAAGGCAAAAGATGGACAAGAATATACTTTAAACTTAATAGATACCCCAGGCCATGTGGACTTTAATTACGAAGTATCACGTAGTTTGGCTGCATGTGATGGAGCAATTTTAGTAGTAGATAGTAGCCAAGGAGTAGAAGCTCAGACACTTGCAAATGTTTACCTTGCAATAGACAATAACTTGGAAATTTTGCCAGTAATAAATAAGATAGACCTACCAAATGCAAGACCAGAAGAAGTAAAAAAAGAAATAGAAGACATAATAGGAATTCCAGCAGAAGATGCACCATGTGTTTCAGCTAAATCTGGCTTAAATATGGAAGAAGTTTTAGAAAGAATAGTAACAGACCTGCCAGCTCCAAAAGGAGATGAAAATGCCAAAACAAAATGTTTAATATTTGATTCATATTATGATAATTATAAAGGAGCACTTGCATACGTTCGTGTTGTGGATGGAAAAATAAAAGTTGGCGATGAAATAAAACTAATGGCAGCAAATAAAATATTCAATGTAGTAGAAGTTGGATATTTTGTTCCAGGTTCATATATGCCAACAGATGAAATAAAAGCAGGAGAAGTTGGGTATATTGCAGCAAGTATAAAAACAATATCAGATATACATGTAGGAGATACAATTACATTAAATCAAGATCCAGCAGAAGAACCACTAAAAGGATATAAAAAAGTAACTCCAATGGTATATTGTGGAATATATCCTGTTGATGGTAGTCAATATGAAGAATTAAAAGAAGCATTAGAAAAACTTCAATTAAATGATGCAGCATTAGAATATGAACAAGAAAATTCGGTTGCATTAGGATTTGGATTTAGATGTGGATTTTTAGGATTACTTCATTTAGAAATAATAGAAGAAAGACTAGATAGAGAATTTGATTTAGGCTTAATTACAACAGCTCCATCAGTTATATATAAGGTATATAAAACAAATGGAGATGTGATTGAATTATATAATCCAGAAGATTTACCACCAAGCCAAGAAATATCTTATATGGAAGAACCATTTGTAACAGCAAATATTTTAACACCAAAAGATTATGTTGGAAATATAATGGAACTATGCCAAAGAAGACGTGGCGTATATATAGATATGAAATATTTAGATGAAAATAGAGTATCAATTCAATACGAAATGCCTTTAAATGAAATAATATATGACTTTTTTGACAACTTAAAATCAAAAACAAAAGGATATGCATCTTTAGATTATGAATTTAAAGAATATAGAAAAGCAAATTTAGTAAAACTAGATATTCACATAAACGGAGAGCCAGTAGATGCATTATCATTTATAGTTCATAAAGATAGCGCTTATGATAGAGGAAAGAAAATGGTAGAAAAGCTAAAAACAGTTATACCAAGAAAATTGTTTAAAATACCAATTCAAGCTGCTGTTGGTGGACAAATTATAGCAAGAGAAACAATATCTGCCATGAGAAAGGACGTTTTAGCAAAATGCTATGGTGGAGATATTACAAGAAAGAAAAAACTTTTAGAAAAACAAAAGCGTGGTAAAAAGAAAATGCGTGAAATTGGAAATGTAGAGATTCCACAAGAAGCGTTCTTATCAGTACTAAAGCTTGATGATGAATAACAAACTTTTGGGGATACTTAAAAAAGAAAAGAACTTTTTGGGACACTTCTCAAAAGTATGTCCCCAAAAATACAAAATATTACAATTGTATTACATTTTTTAAAAACTGTTGCAAAACAAAAAAACTTGTGATACACTAAAAAAGCAGATAAACCAAGGAAAAGAAAGGAAGAAAACAAATGAAAGCTAAAACTGTTGTCGCTGTAAGAGAGAGAGAGAGAGAGCTACACTTTAGTAAATAAAAGCGAAGCGTTTTTAGCTTGCATAAAAAATGCAATCAAGGTTTACGTAACATGCAATACATTTAAATTAAATATATATAAATATAATAAGATAGCTTTTTTAAGTATACCTAATATTAGTAGGTGTGCTTAAGGGCTATCTTTTTGTGCTTTAATTTAGTTTTTAACATTTTTTATCAAATTATAAATTGATAAAAAGATATATAAAAAAAGTAAAAAAAGGAGGAAAAGTTTATGCTAAAAGCATTAAAAAGCAAACAAAATGGT
>JAFRFO010000016.1 GCA_017434295.1 Clostridia bacterium | reverse complement strand
TATCTTTTGAATACAGCACCTTAGAGTGGTTTGATAACTCTGCCTGCACAGCGTTATCGGTAGACCTACTACCATCATCTATACAATTGAATTTTCCAAATAGCTTTATACTTCTTAGAATATTGCACATGGCACACAATAGCAAGCGTATCTTGTTAATTTATAATCATAATCAGGTATAAATTTATTAGCACCATTAGGCATATTTAACGATTTTCCCATAAGGGAAAATTGTTCATTTGCATGCATTCCAGAATTTTCACAAGAAATTTTTGCTTTTTCAATTACATTGTTTTTAAATTTATCCCAAGATGAATATCCTAATGAAATCATAAGTTCTCTTGCATACCAAAATTCAATACCATTTTCGTCAATATGTTTAATATCTTCAAAATTTTGACCTTCTGATAAGTTTTCCTTTTCTATTTTTTTCAAAAACAATCATCTCCATTCTAATAAATAAAATTTTTATTTTATCACATTATAGAATTTTTGTTTGTATTTGTCAATATTTTTTATTATTTTATAATAGATTTTTAAATCCGTGTAATCACACAGAATTAGAAATCATACATATAAAAAATGACCCAATGCTTCAAAAGTTTCTTGGATACCGCTCATGTAAATAATAGCATATTTTCACTTAAAAATCAAGTAATTTTAATTAGTTCGAAAAAGCATAAAGTTGGTGCGATTTCGAAACAGGTATGCGAAAAAATGGCATACTCTACTTAGCACTCTCTTATATAATTCGATTTATTATTTTTACTTTAACATAAAATCTATAAATGTTCAAGTGATTATATATAAAAAAATGAATAAAGATTATGCTTTATTTCATTTTTTTGAAAGAGAAACTAGAAGTTCACTTGATGCTGAAAAACAGATACAGAGAGAAGATATAGAGAAAGAGTGGGATTTAGAACGATAAAAAGATTATCATAATCTAGTGATAATCTTTTTATAATATATCAATTATATGTATTTATTTTTAGATCTTAAAGAATTTATTAATTTATTACATTCTTTATTTCCCATCTTCCTGTTGTATTATTCTTTTTTATGTATACGTTAGATGATAAAGCCACTACGGGTCTCAAACCTTGACAAGAAGTATTTGCAGTAAGGCTAAGAGAATTACCGCGTACATATGCCAAACTTAGCTTTCCACTTGATGCAGGTGTGGCAAGCCAATAATAGCAATTTTTTGTATCTGTTGAATATTTATATGTATTTCCTAATTCATATAGATAAAACAAACCTCTTGAATCATTTGTTGAATTTAACGAGTCTGTACTATTAGCATTTCTTGATTCAACATTGCTTGCACTATTAGAATTATTTAATGCTGCATTAAGCTCATCTAATGTCAAAGTATCTACTTCTGCTGCTATTCCATCTAATTTAAATAAATATTCTGCGGTTTGACTATTTGTTATTGTTTCGCTTACTATTTTTCCTGTTGTGCTATCTGTATAATGCTTTATTTGGGTGTAATATCCTTGATTTTTATAGTCATCATTATAAGCCTCTGCTACAGTATTCCTATTAAACACTATTGTTTCAAATTTTGATGGTGTACTTAACCCATTTGCAACCCTTATTTTTTTATTTAAACTTGTATCATTATCCCACCATCCATTATTTGTTTCTGCTGTTGAATAATATAAGCCTCCTGGTATTCCTGTTGATATAATTTTTACATAATATGTAGTTCCACTAACAGTTGTTGTTTTATAACTTTCATCAGATTGTTTTGTTTGTTCTGGCAATTCTAAAATTCTCCATCCATTTAATGGTGAAAATTCAAAACTATTTGGCTCATCACTTGCATTTGTGCTTATATCAGTATATCCTACATTGTACTCAACAAATTGCCCTACTATTGCTTCTTTTTGTATTACATTTATAATTATTTCTGTATCTATTGAAGTATTATTTGCTGTTGTTGTGATTGCAATTGCTTTTTCTCCAATATCTTCAATTTCATTTACTGTAATTGAAGCTTTATTTGTTCCAATTTGAGTTACTGTAATATTATCACTTCCGTTTTTTTTAGTTATAACAAGATTTCTTAATTTTCTTGTTGGAATAAGATTATTAGATGAATTATAACATTTAACTTCAACTGCTCCACTTCCACCTTGTTCTATATCTAATGTAGTAGGACTTAATTCTACTCTATCTAGCACTGCTGGAACATTTGGTTCGATTTCTCCCCAAAGCAAATTGCCACCTTTAAAAGTAATAGTTCCAATTATTTCAAAATCAGTTGTAGAAACCGTTACTGTTGCATCTCCTGTTACATTCTCTATTGTTCCAAAATCTTCTATTTCTATGTTTGCTTTTCCAATTTGATTATTTGTTTGATATTTTTGTGCAACTGCTTTTATTACTTCTGTTCCTACTGTTGTAGATGCTTCTGTACTTGATACATCATTTCCAACATAAGCAGTTTCCATTCCTTGCATTTTTGCATTAACAACTGTAAGACTTATATCATCTTTTGCTGCCCCTATATCATTTTTTTGACCTGCTTCGTTTGCTTTTGCTGGTGCTGAATCACTTCCTGTTAAACTAGAAATGGTTACTCCGAGCTAATATCAATAAAACCACAATAGTTATAATTAAAGCAATCAATGTAATACCACTATTTTTTCCTTTTCTAAATTTAAGATTTTCCATAAATAAATTTTACTCCCTTCTTTGTCTTTAATAAGACATATATAATATATTTTTAAAATTTGATAACAAAATTAAACAACAGAAAAAAGACTATATTCACGCTTGTATTTTTTCTTCACAAAAAATACATAGGGTAAAATAGCCTTATGCTTATATAAATGATTTATTAAATTAAAACTTACAATATATATATATATATACAATACCAACGGTTTCAGCAATTTTATTCATTAGTGTTTCTTCCTTTTCTCGTTTGTTCTTTAATTTATCATTCATATTTTAGCATAAAGTGTATTTTTTTGCAACTAATTATTGTGAAAAAAATTTGTAAAATCCATAGTTTGGCAAATTGAAGTAATTAGATTATAGCACAATAAAATTTTCAATGCAACAAATTAGTTCGATAAATTGAAAATATTTTTATTTTTTCAATTAGCCAAAGTAAGAAATATTTTTGTTTATATATAATTTTATTGATTTTAAGCCATTTGAAAGGAGCTTGAATGCAATGGAATTATCAAAAGCAATAAGAAAAAGAATTAAATATTACTTGAAAGAAAAGAATATGAATATATGGAGATTATGCAAAATGGCAGGAATACCTTGTTCTACAATTTCAACTTTTATGAGTGGAAAAACTGAACTACTTAAACTAGATACTTTATTACATATATGTGAAGGTTTTGGAATAACATTAGGAGAATTTTTCACAGAACCAACATTTGATACTGCAATATGTGAAAATGATAAAGACTAACATATGCTAGTCTTAAATTTTGTATTTAATATAATCTAAATTACTTTTATACTATTATACAAATATAAAGCCACTTTATTTTGTTCTGTTGTATCCATTTCCATTAGTTTAGCCATTGCAAATGTTACTAGCTTGTATTTAGAAAAGTTTATAATTGTAGTTCTATATTCTTCATCAATATCTTTTAGTATAGTATCAAATTTTTCGTAATTTTCTTTAGTGTTATATATAAGTCCAGACCAGTTGCTTTGACTCATACATATTGCTAATCTTAGTTTATCTTTTATGTCCATATCATTTATCATATCAATTAAATATTTTACTTTTTCATTTTCCATCGTTAAAATTCCTCCATTTTAAAATCTTGTATCATTTTTCTTTCTATTTTCCTTAATTTTGCTTATTTCATCTGGTGTTTTGACTTTTTTGTGAATATCATTTGCAATTTGATTTTCATCATCTGTAAATATGCCATTTTTGTATAGGTCATCACTAACTATTTTGTAATTTTCATCTTTTTCGTAACAAATCTTTTTATGAAAATGCCCCATAATACTATGCCAAAAGCCTTTAAATTTCTGTAATTGCTCTTTTAAACTCTCTTTTTCGGATTGTAATTTACCGATTATTTTATCTTTAAGAGATAAATCTTGCTTTAAATTATTGATTTCATCATTTTTTTGTTCTAGCTGATATTTAAGGGAATAATTTTCTTTTCTCAATTCAAGAGTAGAATTTTCTAATTCCTTAATCTCAATATTTAAATCATTAACACTTCTAATTGTTTGAGTAGTATCTTTTACATTTGAAGTATAATTTTTTATTTTTTCGACATCCTCGTTAGAAATAATCATATTATTTTTATTTAGTTTAGTGGGTTTTAAATTGTCTAATAATTCATTTATATTTTTACCTGTATTATCAAGCTTTTTAGTTTGATTATTAGCTTCAGTAATTTTTTGTTCTTTCTTTTTTAACTGTTGCTTTATTTCTCTATAATTTCCCATATCTTTAATATTTATATCTTGATTTCTTCCTTTTTTCTTTTGTTTTAACAAAGAATGTTCTGAATAAACTAAGTTATACGATTTTATGCAACTTATTCTCATTTCATCTTGTATTCTAGTTAGACTTTCTTTGGTAAATACCTTTGATTTTGCAGGTTGTTTTCTCATTCCCCTTTTATAGTCATCTTTTATTGGTACACCAACTAAATGCAAATGGGGAGACACCTCATCAAAATGTATTACTGCATTTGCTACTTTAAACTCTGGTACAATTCGCATTAAATCTCTAACTTGGTCTTTATAAACATTTACCATTCTCATTCTATAATTTGTATCTTTATCATTCCAAAAATCCATATCTCCAAGCTCTATAATAAATTCACAAGCTAGGTCTTTTTGCTTATCTTGTGAGATATGTTTGAAGTAATTATCAATTTTTCTATCTTCACGAGTTTGTTTGCTGTTATATTCTAGCTTTGCTTCTTCAAATTCATCAAAATATAAATCTTGGACATCTTGATATAAGTTTTCAGTTCCATAAATTACACAAATATTTTCTTTATTATTGCCATAATCTCGTAAGTTGTGTTTATTTACCTTTGAAAGTTGTTTTGCATTTTGTATTCCATTATTTGAAAATGATGTTGTTTCCGATGGATTATTTTTTGCAATTTCTTTTGCTTTTGTTGTTTTATTTTTATCACTACCCAAGTGAATAGAATAGGCTAATTCTTGCTCCATTTTTTTCCTCCCATAGACTTTTCTTCGTAGGCACAGGAATTTGACTTTGTCAAAATTCCTAACCCAGTAAGAATTATTTAAGTACACTTTAAAAAATATAGTTTTTTAGACAGCTAAAGCGATATAAAATATAGTTCTAAAAGTAGTGAAATTTAATTTTAGGAGGATTTTAGAAATGAATAATAAAATTACATATCATAAAGTTGGAGATTATTATATTCCAAATTTATATTTAGAAAGAGAAAATTACAAAAATGATTATCAAATTGGAAAGTATGGTCATTTAAGATTGCAATATTTGAAAGAATATAAAAAAGCTGAATATACAATAATGCTTATGGATGGTACTTTAAGAAAACATATTGTAGATACTGATATACAGGCTAAAGAAAGACTTGAAATACTTATTAAAAAAATGTTAGAAAAAAATCCAATTGATGAAAGTTTAAAAGATAATGACCCTTTAAAATGGACTGGGATTATGAATAATTATAAACATTCTGCTGAAGAAATCATATATTCAGAAATAATTTATTATTAGTTAGTAAAAGGGGGAGTAAAATTAATTACTCCCCTAAAAATTATCTTTCATTTTCTTCACTTTTCTCATCTAAATTCTTTAATTTCAATTGCTAATAATTTCCTGTCATACTTATTACTGTATAACCTTCTTTTTTTCTCAATTCTATTCGTTCTTCTTTTGTTCCTTTTATAACTTTATCTGCTATATCAATATGTAGAATTCCGTCTAAATGATCAATTTCATGACATAATACAGTAGCTTCAAAGCCTTCAAAATATTCTTCTTTTTCTATACCTTCTATGTCACAATATTTTACTTTTATTTTATAAGGTCTCTTTACTTTTCCATTATACCATTTTTTTACATTTTCTTCATACCAAGAGCAAGAAGCACAAGCCTCCCAAAATGTAGTTATTCCTTCGCTTGATATAATTTCTGGATTAATTAATATTTTTGCCTCATTATAATCTTTTGTTTCTTCTTTTCCTTCATCAGTTAATCTTTTATTTAATATATCTAAGTTTGTGTTTTTTACATAAATTATTCTTTTGGGAATTCCTAACTGTACAGCAGCCATTGCCATTACATCATTTTGCATGCAATAATCTTGAAGAACTACAATATTATTATGAAGCTCTGGGTCATTAATATTTACTTTTTTAGAAATTTGTCTCAAATATGCTTCATTCTTTTCTATTGTAATTGACTGTAATTTTTCCATAATAACCTCCATTCCGTCGCTTCGCTCGGCACAAAGTGCCATGAAAAATAGCGACATTTTTATTTCTTTATTTAGTTTCCATAACATGGTATAATATTCCCTAGAATATATAAATACACTACAGAACACG
>JAFRFO010000015.1 GCA_017434295.1 Clostridia bacterium | reverse complement strand
ATCTACCACTTTAAATGGGTGGTCTGGGAAGTCATATAACTTTTCTATTGGAATTGGAATAGCTCTTTCTATATTAAAAACATCTTTACCTGCAACTCCCTCAAATAAGTCATCAACGCTCGTTAATTTCATTTTTAGTTCGTTGCTTTTCAATTTTTAATACCTCCTTACATAGTTTTTCATAGGCAATAGCTGGTTTACTTTCCTTATCATAAGAAAATAAACTTTGCCCTGCCATTGTACTTTCCACTGCTTTAGTACCTTTTGGAATTATAGTATCATATACTTTTAATTTACTCCCATAATTATCTTGCAAAGTATCTAATGCAATTCTTCCAACTTTTGTATTCATCTCTGCTATTGTAATCAAAATTCCATCAATTTTTAAATTTGGATTTATTTGTCTTTTTACTTTGTTAATAGTTTGAATAAGTTGCACCATACCTGTCATAGATAAATAATGTGCTTGAACTGGTATAATAACACTATCTGCACTTGCTAGGGCATTTATTGTAGTCATACTTAATGATGGCTTACAATCAATAATTATATAGTCATATTTGCCTTTTATTTGGTCAATATACTGCTTTAATTTATATTCTCTACCCATAACATTACTTAATCCCATATCAAGTGCTTCTAAATCAATACTAGCTGGAACTAAATCAACTCCCTCTTTACTATGCAAAATTCCTTCATCTTTTTGAATAGGAACATCTCTAATTACTTTTTCAATTAAAGTTGTTAAAGTACACTCAATATTATTTTGATTTCTCCATCCAAGACAAGCTGTTAAATTTGCTTGTGGGTCTGCATCTATTAACAATACCTTTTTATTTTTTCTTGAAAGTCCAACTCCAAGATTTAATGCTGTTGTTGTTTTCCCAACTCCACCTTTTTGATTGGCAATAGCAATTACTTTTGTTTTAGCCATAAGGTAACCTCCTTCCTTTAAATTTGCTTTTACTATTTGTAGTAAAAGCTATGTAACTTTTAAATAGAAAAAAAGCGAATTGATTATCAATAACCAACTCGCTTAATATTTAATCATTATATGGTACTATGTTATTTCTAAAATAATCAGCATACGAAAAATCGTCTTTTAAAAATTTCTTTTCTTGTGAATAATATTCATTGTTTCGGTCTTCGTATCTTTTTAATAATCTTCTTTTTAGTCTTTCTTCTTTATTTTTTTCTTTATTTTCATACTCTATTTCTTGCAACTTAATATTATATTGTTCTAATTTATTTTTGTACTTTCTTATTTCAAGTTGTCTTCTTTTTTCTTCTAATTTTAATTCTTGTAGCTCTTTACTTTTATCTTTTATTTTTTTATTCAACAATAATACTTTTTCTGCTATTTTTTCTTTCTCCATTTTATTTACCTTACCTTTCTCTAGATTTCCTTTGTTTCTTTTCATTCTCTTTTCTAACTTTTTTATAAATCTTATCTGCTTCGATTCCGTCATATTCCTTATCTATTGAGATATTTCCCCTTTCAAGAAAATCTTTTGATAAAACCAAATTTCCTGCATCTTTAAATTTGTATCTTCCTTCTTTGTCTTTTCCCATATACATTGCTGTAACTTGTATTTTTTCTTCAGCTATAATTGGAATATTAACTGTTATAAATCTTCCTTGCTCTAAATTTTCTAAATAATTAATTGCATCTTCTTTTATCATTTCAATCCCTCCTTAATTTTGATACAAAAAAAAGCCATTGCTTTGCAATGACTTAATAATTATAATTTATTATTTATTATTTATTTTTTACTCATTTGATAATGTTTATCTGTTTCTCCTATTTGTTCAAATCCTAATCTTTTATATAAATTAATTGCTGGATTTTGCTTGAAACATTGTAATTTTATTTCCTTATTTTTATGTTCAAAAATTATTTCCTCTAAAATAGCTTTTCCAATTCCTTTGTTTTGATATTCTGGAATAATACATATATTTCCTAATTCATAGGTATTACTTGTATTCTTTCCATTGTAAAAGCCTATATCTTTTCCATCTAATACAATTATATTAATATTTCTGGCATTTTCATTTATGAATTTTGAGAATAGTTTTCTTTGTATTTTTTCGTCCCACTCTCCATAGTTTTCTTCAACATATTTTTGATATACTTGTTTTTTTACATTATATATAAATTCATTATCTTCTTTATTTTCTTTTTTAAATTTTCTAATAGTTAGATTAGGTATTGCCCAACCTAATCTTATTCTTCTTTCTGTTTCTTTATTTTCAAGAAGTTGGCGTTTTTTATCTTTTTTTATGTGGTCATAATATGAAATCTGTTCTGAAAACACGCATCCACAATATTTTTGCATATAAAGTCCTAATTCTTTTGCTTTGTCATGTCCTTCCCAAAAGCCATATCTAAAATCTCTATATAAAAAATCTATTTCATATTCTTTGCTTAATTTTTCACAATATGCCTTTATGAAATTATGATTTTGGTATATGCTGTATAAAAGTGTTGTTGTAACTGCGTCATATCCATTGTTTTTCGCGTATTCAAATGTTTTTCTTAGGCGAACTGGATAGCAATAGTTGCTACAACGGTTTTCTAAATTATTTGAAACATTTTTACAAAATTCATCTAAACCATATTCGTCTTCTATTATGCAATTTACATTTATTGATTTTGTATATTCTTTTAAACAATCTCGCCTTGCCTCATACTCCTTATATGGATGAATATTTGGATTGTACCAATAAATTGTTGGCTCTATTTTCTCTTTTCTTAGTTTATCTATACAATATACACTACAGGGTGCACAGCATGCATGCATTAACAGTTTCATTTTCTATTCCTCTTTTCTTTTGTATAATTATAACAAAAAAACTCTAACTATGCCAGAGTTTTTTAATATTATTCCCAAAAGCTCAAGTAAACATAATTTGACTTCTCTGTATAAATTTGGTATAATATTACTGTAATATTTATATAAGGAGTCGTTTAAAAAATGAGAAAAATAATCGAAATTTTTAAAAATGATGTAAAAAATTTAATTAAGAGTAAAATAGCAGTTATTATAATTTTAGGAATTTGCTTTATTCCTGGAATATATGCTTGGCTCAATATTATATCTAATTGGGGTCCATATGATAACACAGGAAATTTACCTATAGCAATTGTTAATAAAGATGAAGGTACAACTATATTAGGAGAAAACGTTAATATAGGAAAAGAAATGGAAGAATCTTTAAAAAGCAATACTGCAATGAAATGGATATTTACAGATGAAGATAATGCTAGATTAAATGTTGATAATAGTAAATACTATGGAGCTATTGTCATCCCTCAAGATTTTAGTAAAAACATATCTACTATTATAGAAAATGATACATTAAAAAAACCCACATTTGACTTTTATGTGAATAACAAGAAAAACCCAATAGCACCAATTATAGTAAATAAAGCAGTTGGAACAATTCAAAACAGTGTAAATCAATCATTTGTAAATACTGTTATATATAAAACTATGTCAAAAGTAGAAAATATTGATGTAATTACAAAAAGTAATCAAACAACAGAAGATTTAATTGAAAAATTAAGTGATGCAAAATTAAGAATTGAAGAATTAAGATTCATTTTAAAAACCGCGGATTCTGCAACAACAACAACTAGTAAATCCCTTTCAGCAATTAGAAAATTATTACCAACATTAAGCGATGTTACTTCAACAACAAAAGAAGGAATTAATGACATGAAAAATGCTGCTAAATCTTTTGAAGAAACGTATGATAATATAGAAAAAGATGTATCTTTAATTATAGATGATGCAGAAACAGTAATATCAGAATCTTTAGATGTTATAAATCAAACAAACTCAAGTAATATAACTGAAAAGTTTAATAATACATCTGAAAAATTAGACAAATTATTAGTTGTTCTTAAAAGACTTAATAGTATATTATCATCAATAAATAATGTAGCAGATCTTTCTGGATTACAAAATATAGAAAACAAAGTATCAGAACATATAACCAAAATAGAAGAAATACAAAATCTATTAGCAAATGTTACAGATGGTGTTAACAATTTAGAAAATATAAAAGGAAAAATTAATGAATTAAATGATAATATATTATCATTAAAAACTGAATATCAAAACACAGTAAAAAATGATTTAAGTAATTTATATACAGGTGCATCAAGTGCAATTAATAATGCTGCAGATGTAATTATTAATTTTAATGTTTCATTAGATAATGTTGATTCATCAATGCAATATATGATTAATGCATTAGAAAATGGTGGACAATTAACTGAAAACATAGATGTTGTTTTAGTAAATTTTGAAAAAGATATTGATAAAATAATAGATGTAGTTAAAGAAGCTAAAAAAAGCGAAATATATGAAAATGTTGTAAATATATTAAATAATAACCCACAAGATGTTGCAGACTTTCTATCTACCCCAGTAGATACAAACGAAATAGATATATATAAAATTGATACTTATGGTTCAAAAATGGCACCATTTTACTCTATTTTAGCTTGTTGGGTAGGATGTACAATACTTACAGCAATAGTAAAGATAAATCTAAAAGAAACAGAAATAACAAAAAATGCAAAACATTATCAAAAATTCTTTGGAAGATTTATGCTATTTGGATTATTAGCACTTATACAGGGATTAGTAATAGGAATTGGAGACTTATTTTTACAAGTACAAACAGTTAATTCTGCATTGTTTTTGATAACACTAATGCTTTCAAGTGTAGTATTTGTATTAATAATTTATTCATTAGCAGTAGCATTTGGAAAGGTTGGGCAAGCATTATCAATTGTCATTATGGTATTACAAGTTGCAGGATCAGGTGGAACATTCCCAATCGAACTAGTACCAAGACCATTCCAGATTTTACAACCATATATGCCATTTTATCCTGCTATGGGTGCCACTCGAGAAACTATAGGAGGATTTTACGAAAATGATTATATGATATATATTTTAATACTTCTATGTCACATAATTATTCCTTTAATTTTAGGTTTAGTAATTAGCAAACATACAAACAATGTAAAGAAAAAGATGGAAAAAGAATTACACGAAACAGATGTAATTGAATAAAGATATTTAAATATTATTTAAAATCGAAGAAAAAAGTAGAAAGTATATTTCTACTTTTTTCTTTTCTAAATTCTTAACTACTCTTTTTCTCTTTTTCAATAGAGTGCGTTATGTATCAAGTGTTTGTTTAGTTAACAACCATTTTTTCTCCTATTCTCTTATAATATGTTAGATATGTATTGTAATGATATCATAAATATTGCTAAAACTAATATAAAACATACTACAGCAATATGTTTCTTTTTTTCAGAAAATAATGTTGCTATAAATTCTCTAATAAATGCATTAACCCAAAAATAAGATTTAGTTTTTGCACCAATACCTTCTATATTTATATTTTGATTTTTAGCTATTATTCCTGATCTAAATACATGGTAATTTGTTGTAGAAAATGCAATTTTTGCATTTTTAACATTCTCATTTATTATATTATTTGAAAATTTAATATTTTCAAATGTATTTTTAGATTTATCTTCAATTAAAATATTGCCTTCTTCTATCCCTTGCTCCATTAAATAGTTTTTCATTGCTTGTGCTTCAGAAATCACTTCATCATTACCTTTTCCACCAGAAGGAACAAATATTATATCTTTACCTGTTTTTTCTTTTTGCATTTTGCTGAATTCTATTGCTCTATCAACTCTTTCTTTTAATAGTTTGGTTAATGTACCATCTTTTTTTATTTGACATCCTAGTATTATAATGCAGTCTTTATCAAATTGGGGTATATGTTTTGCTGCTTTAATACTCATTATAACAGTACCAATCAATATACATTCTATATAAGTAGTTGAAATAAATATAGATGTTTCAACTAAATTATATATATACACTCCTATTCCATTTTGATTATGAATATCAATCCAATTTGAAGAATACAACATATTATACAAAATTTCAGGTAATATTGAAGAAAAGCACAATACTATTCCCAATAAAATTCCTAATATATTTCTTACTCCAAATCCTTCTTTTCTTATTAGTGAAATATTACTAATAATAACAAGAATTGAAACTACAAATGCTATCGGGAGTAAAAATGTTGTAAATGAAAATAAACTAAGTATTGCATTTATTGTAGAAATTAATCCTTTATAATTAGAAAGCGCTAATAGTTGGCTAATTATTGAAATTATAATAAATATAATTATTCCTAAATAAGCAATATTTTTATATTGATACATATTCTCTTTTTTCTTTTTTTTATATGAAACAATTAACAAATATAATACATAGATTGAGAATACAATTATTGAAATTGGAATTATAATACTCCCGTTACTATCTCCCATATATTCGTTAAATGTAATAACACCAAAATTATGTACATAGATAGGAAAAAATGTTGAATATTCCTCATTAGAGTCAATATCTACATAAGTTTTCCCTTTAGATACTGATTCTAATTTTATTTTTAAAGTTCCATTTTCTAAACTTTTATCAACACATTTAACAACATTTTCATCTTCTATTTTTATATCTAGATCTTCTATACTCGTTATTTCATTCATATTATCAATTTTAACTATGTAAGTATTACCATTTATAATAATAAACATTGCTGAAATTAATAATAGAATGATTGCTATTATTAATATTTTAAACTTATTATTTACTTTCTTCAAAACTAATTCTCCTATCTAACTTTCTATTTAGTTAATTCGTAACTTAGTTCTAACAATTCTTCTATTAATTCTTTATCACATTTATCACTTAAAACTATTGTATTCCAATGTTCTTTATTCATATGATATGCTGGAATTACATAGTCATAAGTATTTCTTAATAATTCTGAATATTCAGGATTTGTTTTTATATTTAAATATTCTTCTCCTTTTACATTCATAATTAATGCAAACCATTTATTATTTTTCTTATGTTTCATTGTTACCGAAACATCATCATCTGGAAATGGATAATCTTCATATACATCAGGTAGTTCTAAGCAATATTTTATAACATCTTTTCTATTCATTTTTTACTCCTTCCTCTTTAACAGAAATTAAAAAAAATCCTCTTTTGGTATTATACATTATTCTCTATATTTACAATATTTATATAAATAATTAAGTAAGAAATTGCAACTAAAAATCCAGCTATTACATCACTTGAATAATGTACTCCTAAATAAATTCTACTAATACCTATACTTATTATTAATAAACTTAATAATGAAATTAAGCTCCATTTTATATATTTGTTTTTAATTTTTCTATAAATTAAATATATTAGATATCCATAAAAAGCCATACTCACCATTGAATGTCCTGAAGGTAAACTATATCCATTTTCATCTATAATTCTGTATTCTATAGGTCTAGGTCTTTGTAATATTTGTTTCAGAATATAATTTGTTAATGATGCTAATATTAGATTTAGAAGTATACTTATACCAACTTTTTTGTTTTTAATTAATAATAATAAAAAAATTGATATTGCTATTAACCAATATGCTCCTCCTAAATTTGTTATAGTTTTGGCAATAGGAGTAGCAAAATCAGATATTAAATATGTTGATACAAAAGTGTATCCCTTAGTATCTATCGTCATTATATCCTTATCCATTACATCTTCTAATAATATTAAAAAAAACACTATACTCAAAAATAATACTATCCATTTTAAATTTTGCAATAAAAAAATCTTTAATTTTTTTATATATTTCTTCATTTTCTTCCTTCCATAATTTACAATTTTTTCTATTAAACGGATCTTGTTTTAATTTATTTTCATAACTTATAATTTATCTAAATAATGTAAATATTATATTAACATCTCCATTACCCAGAATTCTTTTTAATTCACTTGAACTTATATTTTGTATTTTACCTAATTTAGTATAACTCCATGAATTAGAATTATATACTGTATTCATACTTTTATCATCCTTATTCTCTATTATTGTATTATTGGAAATTTCATTATTTATAATTTCAGCATTATTACTCATTTCTTTTTTATCATTTTTATGTATTAGAAATAATATGACAAACACAATAAAAACAATTACTAAAATTATTGGTACAATAATCTTCTTCATATTATGTAGCATGTCTATCACTCCTTTTGACCATTATACATTATTTCTACCTTAAATAAAAGCGAAAAAACAAAAAAAGTAGAAATTTTCTTTCTACTATTTTTACTGGCTCCCTCCCCAGTCCGTACAAATTTAATCTTTAAAAACTTTAAATCCATATACTCCTAATATTCCTGTAAATAGAACTGCACTATATGTACTAAACCTTTCAACTATACCAAATATTTCTTTTGAAACATTTTGACTTCCTACTGCACCTATAAACATTAAAATTAGAGATATTATTGCAAGTATTCCTAATAGCTTATGCTTGTTTTCTCCTTTTAAAGATCCTACTGCAATTATTATTAAAGATATAATTGATAATAAAACAACTAATGTAGTTATAACATAAACATGTATTATAGATTGAATACTGCCATCAAACCCACTACTTGATAGCGGAAATAAAGCATATCCTATCGCTGATATAAAATTCATTATTGAAAACATGTATATACCAATTCTGAATAGTTTTTTCTTTTCATTTTTTACTAATATACATAGAATAGCAGAACATAAACAACTTAATATTTTATATACTGTTACAAATCCACTTACAATTATAAATGAAGGTGCGTCTGTCGCTGTTAAATCACTAACAGCTTGGCTCATCCAGTTATAACCTGGATAATTCATTGCTCCTACTATATCATGTAATAAATAAAATATTATACTTAAAATTCCACTTAAACATAACAAGTTAATTAATTTTTTCTTTTCCATTTTTCATTACTCCTTACTATATTGATTACAAAACCATTCTATATAATCTTGTATCATTTTTTTATCATATTTTTTATTTACTTTTTTACAGTCTAATTCATAATCTATTAAAGAATGAATTGTCATAGCAAACGAAGTAGCTGCAATATTGATGTTATCTATATATATTTTTTTATTATCTTGTAATACTTTAAACAGCATTTTAGTAGCTTCAATCATTTTATTTGTTTCTTCTATTAAAATTTGTGTAGCTTCTGAATTTATTGTTCTTTCAGAATATATTACTTTATAAAATTTAAGCATTTTTTCATCAGTAACCATTTTCTTATAATTTAGAACTGCTGACTTAAGTACTTCGTTTGCACTTTTGTCTTTAATATAATCTAGATTATTAAGAGATATATTTTCTTTTGATTTTTCTCTGATAAACTGATACATTTCGTTTATCAAAATTTCTTTTGATTCAAAATGATTATACAAAGAAGGCTTTTTTATTCCGACTTTTTCAGCTATTTGAGCCATAGATAAACTTTTCAAACCATATTCAGCTGCTAAATCTAGTGTTGCATATATAATTTCTTCTTTCTTACTCATACAATTTTTTCTCCAAATTCTTAATCATTATACTACCGTTCGGTAGTTTTGTCAACACTAAAAAAAGAAGCTGATTTTTAATCAATGTTACAATCTGTTATACAATTATATAAAAAAAGACTAATAGTGGTAACCCATCATTAGTCCTATTTGATTTTTGTTTACAATACCAAAATATTGTAAATATCTTAATAACTTGCATTTTCATATTATGACTATTTATTATTTTTTTTAGCAATCTTACTATAAACTAAAATTACACATATAATAACTATAACTACCACGATAGGTAATACTATAATTTTATAATCAAAACTATCTTGAGAAGTATTTTCAGTATTAGCTGTATCATTGTTATCATTTGTTATAACTGTTGCACCTTTGTAATTAGTAGATGTTATTGCTGTACCATTTACATATAAAGTATGTCCATTTAAGTTAATATTGCTATTATCCGAAACATCATTATTCAAAGATGTTATGTAAGAATCTCCTGTTAAAGTTAATGTTGAACTACTATCTAATGTAATATTTATTGTCTTAGCTGTATTATCTCCATTAATTGTTCCAGAATAACTACTTCCATTTTTTAATGATAAATCTAATGTAGAAATATTGTCAACTAAAATATCTCCTTCAATTTTTTGATTTTTTGCATTTAATGTAACATTTCCTCCATTTGAACCTGATGTTCCCCATTTTGCTGCTCCTATTTTTAAAAATCCACCATCAGCATCATTATTTATTATTTCATTATTTTCTAGTTCAATAACTGTACTTGTATTTGTAACAAATATTATCTCGCCTTTATTATTTACTATTTTAGAATCTTTTGCAGTAAATGACGATGTTCCCACATCAGCATCTCCTGACATTGATTGATATATAAATATAGATTTATATGTTTCTGAATTTCCATTTAATTTTGTGTTTGTTGCTTCCATTGTTACATTATTTAAAGTTACAGAATTTTTTCCCTCTACAACTACACCTTCTGAAGCTGTTGATGTTAAATTGGCATTATTTACTGTTATGTCTGCTGTTGAATAAATTACAGGTGAACCAGTTCCATGTGATGTATAAGTACCACCATTTACAGTTAAAGTTCCTCCTCCTCTATCACTTCTTATTGGTGCTGATGAATTTCCATCTGTTTCTGCTGTTACATTATTTGCTGTTAAAGATCCTCCTCCCGTTACCATTACAGCTCCCGAATTATTGCTTGAAGTTTTAATATTGGTATCTGAAATATTTATTGTTCCATTTGAATAAGCAAATACACCATTTGCATGTGATCCATTTGTTGTAACATTTCCACCATTAATGTTTAGTGTTCCTTCTTTTACTAAAACAGCTGCATTAGTTCCATAAAAATCAGAATTATCTCCATCTGAATATCCTGATTTAGTAACTGTTGGATTTGAAATAGTAGATGTTCCTCCTGTTACTAATAAAGCATTTTGAGAACCTGTTGTTGAAGAATAAGTTTGTCCATTATTTGTAGTATCTCTTGATATTTCAGTTGCTCCTGTGTGTGATACATTGCTACTTCCGTTGTTTCTTCCTGGAGCACCTTCATTTCCATCTGGTTTATCTGGTTGTGTTCCTCCATTTGAACTTGGCATTTCTCCACTTGGCTTATCTGGTGGAGCAGCAAAGACCATTGTATAATTTAGCATTAATGCTAATATAATTATAATGGCAAAAATAGTTTTTGTAATTTTTTTCATAAACATCTTCCTCCCTAATTTTTATTTTATAATATATTAAGTGTATTAAACAAACCTTAAAATAATATTGAAAATTATATTTTTATCTGGATAATAAATTACTATTTTACCATACAAATGGAATTACTTTATATTTTACTTTTTTCTTATATTCTGTGTATCCTTTTAAATCTTTTTCTAGTACTTTTTCTTCATTTTTTATTCTTTTACCAATAATAATGGGATAAATCAAAAATATTATAAAAGAAATTATAGAACCTAATACCAATGGTATTGTTAAAAACAATAATATAGTCACTGCATACATAGGATGTCTTACAATTCCATATAAACCTGTATCAATTACTTTTTGATTCTCTTGTACTTCAATAGTACGAGAAAGGTAGGTATTTTCTCTCAATACCTCTGCATATAATATATATGCAATTATAAATAGAATTGAAGATATAATTGTGACGACATTAGGCATTTCTATCCATCTATATCTATAATTCAATCCTGCAATAATAAAACCTGCTATAAACATTAAACCACTAAATAATAAAACCCATTTTTGTTCATTTTCTTGTTCTTTAACATTTAATCTTTTTCTTAATAATTCTGGATTTTTAATCATTAATATTATGCCTGCTATAAACATAGGAATAAATAGTAATCCCATAAATAGCCAACCATTCCAGTAATCAAAAGAATTGGCAGGAATAAATAATAATCCACCTACAATTAAAACACCAAATACATATTTTATTATTGCTTGTAAAAATAGTTTTATATCCATATTTTATATCTCCATATTTTTATTTTAATAACTTTTCAAAAGCATTTGCATTTAATATTGTGTTAGATATAAATTCTCCTTTATAAAAATTAGCCCAGTTATTAAATATACAAGGTGCATTTTTAGCTTTTTCCAATGAGTCTATTTTAACAAAGGTTAGTTTAATATTCTTAGCCTTTGCATAATCTGAAAGTTCTTTAACTTCGTATTCTACATAAGGACATTCATTGCTATAATAAATAGTAAAATCTTTATTATCTATTTTCATACTTCTTGCATTTTCATTAAATTTAGGTGTTTCAGCATCTTCAAATTGTAATGCTAATAGTTCATAATCTCCTATACTATCAACTACTTTAAATCCAAAATGCTCAAAGAATTTCTTTTCTCCTAAAAATGGTTTCTTCTTTTTAGAAGCCAAAGTACAAATACCACTTTTTCCGTTCTTTTTAGTGTCTTTTATTGCATATTCTAATAATTCTTTTCCAATTCCTTTAGCTTTAAAACTTCCTGCAACCCATAAGCAATATATGTATTCATAGTTTTTACCACTAATAGGAACCCATGATGTTTCTAGTGGTTCATATTCAATAAAAATTTTACCTCTAGCATTTAATTTTCTAAAAACATGTCCATCTTTTAATTTATTTTTAATCCATTCTTTTTTACAATCAACACCTTCTTGATGTTTTGGATCTCCTATTGCACAACAAATATGTTCTTCATCAATATTATTCTCTGTTAAATTGATATATTCGTTCATTTAAAATCCCCCTTTTAAAATGTGACTTCCTTTATTCAACCTGTTTACAATATTACTTAATTTGTTTACAACACCAAAATCTTGTTAGCATCTTGATAACTTGTAATTTTCCGAACTAAAAAATTTGGTAAATTAATTCTACTCTTTTTATTTAAAAAATATATAAAAGGAAAAATCTCAAACAATTAGTTCAAATTTTATTTTTCTAAAGTAAAATCATAATCATGGAAGAATAAGAATGAATGATCAATTACGCAATAATTTTCTACCTTACCATTTAATAAATACTTACGTCCATCATAATTTTCAATAACTTTATTGTCTTCTACTGGAGTATAAGCTTGATTTGGTTCTACATCATAATGGATTGATACTTCATATTTGCATTCTTTATTTTTATCACTTGCTTTACCATAATAAACTGCTATATATTCTCCTGTTGAACGTTTATAAATATAATATGTAGTTGGCATTTTACTTACAAATGCATATTGTGTATCTGTATATGTTTCAATGAATTCATCTGTTTTAAATAATATTCCTTTTTCATATAATAATCCTTCAAGTCTTTTAGAATCTAATTCATTTAAATTATTTGAACAACCTATTAAAATAATTAATCCTGCTATTAATAATAATACTACTAATACAATACATACTGTTTTTTTCATTTTTCAAACCCCTTTCTTAAATAATAAAACATAACACTTGTATTATATCATAAAATGTTTTTTTACAATGACATTATCGATATTTTCTATATGTTTATCTAAAAAATAAATTACTATATATTTTTTATATAGTATCATAATTGCAATAAAATTTCAATTTCAAAAACTTTATTTTATTATTAATAAAAAAGTATCCCCTTTCGTGGCTAATTTTTAACAAATTATGACAAATTGTCGTTATGTTGATTGTTGTTTAATCATTATTTCTTTTGGTTCAAAATGATTATACAAAGATAGTTTTGTCAACACTAAAAAAAGAAGCTGATTTTTAATCAACTTCTAATTATCTTTTTTAAATATAGTTCCAACTATACCGCATAATATTCCACCAACTGGATATACTACCCAATTTATGTACCACATATTTAAGGTAAATCCCCATACCAAGAAAATAATTGTTGTTGTTAACATTATAACTCCACATATTCTTCCAATTTTATTTTCTACTTTTTTGTATTCTTCAGTATTTTGCCTATTATATGTTTCTATATCAAATTTTTCCTTCATTTTTCCAGAATATATAATAAGTAAAACTCCTATTGTAACAAAATACATTAAAATAGCAACTGGTAAAGTACTTTCATTTCCAAATGTTTTCAACCCTAATAATAACATCATTATTACTACGCCTAAAAGTATAATAGAAATTCCAATTGCAAGATATTTTGTATATTTAGAATTTCCTTCTTCCACCTCATCTTCTGAATATACATTTGCAATTTTAGGATTTTTCTTCTTGAAATTATCTATCTTTGTGCCATGCATTATAAATAACGGTACTGCAAATACTACTCCTATTAATACTGCAATAACTCCAATTAAAGCATATTGTTCTTCTGCTTGTTCATTTGAGGCAAACCCCAATATAGTTAGCATGATAGATACTCCTAATAAAATTACTGCAACCCCTAATGAAATTCCTTTTGCTGCTTTCGTCATTATTAAATCATAATTATTTTTTTCTGATTTAATATCATTTGAAATTTTACCTTTCACTAATTGATCCATACTACAATCAAATATTTCACATATAGAAATAATTTTTTCCGTTTCTGGATAACCATTTCCACTTTCCCATTTTGAGACAGCTTGTCTTGACACATTTAGCTTTTCTGCTAGTTCCTCCTGTGACATATTTTTAATTTTTCTTAAATTTTGTAAGTTTTCTGATAAACTCATTTTTATGCACCTCCTATAATCAATTTTAAAGTTGCGGTGCATATTTTTCTACCAACTTACGTTTGCAACTTAAAATTTCTTTGCAACTTTGAGTTGCAATATTCTATTTTATAACATTTTTTCAAGTATTTGTTTGTAATATTTACAATCTGCTACACAAATTATATAATAAAATACTAATAATGGCAACCCATCATTAGTCATATTTGTTTTTTGTTTACAATACCAAAATCTTATAAACATCTTGATAACTTGTAATTTTTTATTATGATTATTTATTATCACTTATCATTTTCTTTTTGAACACTATAACTGAAATTACTAAAATAACTATTGTGTAAGTGCAAAACACAACTATATTCCTTGCAGATATAATTTCTAAATTATTATTCATTATTCCTTTAATTATAGTTACACAAGATTCAAAAGGTAGAAATTCACAAATTTTTGAAAATACATCTCCTAATAGCTCTCTTGGAAAATACATACCACTTGTAAAACATACAAGTTGAACTATAATACTTGATATTCCTGATGATGCTTTCTCTGAAAATAAACTGCCTATTATTATACCTATTGCTATAAATAATATTGCAATAACTATTGATATAAGTATTGCCCATATAATATTTATACTAAAACTTAATCCTAGAATAATTGCAAGTATAAAAAATAATGTATTTTGTATTATTATAATTGGAATAATTGATAACATATAACCTAGTATATATTCTATTGGTTTCATAGGGCTTATTCCTAGTCTTACAAGTAATGATGTTGTCCTATCTTTGCTAATTAGCATTGCTGTAAATAGTGATATAAATGAAAATCCAAATACTACAATTCCTGGAGTAAAATTTTGTAATTCATAACTTTCACTTGGAATATTTATCTGCTTAAACACGAATAATAGTATTAGTGGTAATAATACAGAAAATATTATGCTTAATGGATCTCTTATAATTTCCTTAAAATTCCTTTTTGCAAAATTTAATATTCTCATATTATAATTCACCCCCTGTTGCTATTTTTACAAAGGCATCTTCAAACTTTGTAACACCTGTTCTTTTTATTAGTTCTTCAGATGTTCCAACATCTACTAAATTTCCTTTTGCCATTATTCCTACTCTATCTGACAAACTTTTTGCTTCTTCCATATAATGTGTAGTTAATATTATTGTAATTTTTCCTTTTAAATTCTCAATTATTTTCCATAATTCTTTTCTTGCAATTACATCAAGTCCTAAAGTTGGCTCATCTAAAAATAAAATTTTAGGTTCGTTTATTAAAGCTATTGCAATAGATACTTTTCTTTGCCATCCACCTGATAATGTTTTAGCTTTTTGATTTAAAACTTCTTCTAATTTAAACATCTTTATAAGTTCATTTATTTTTTCTTTCTTGTTTAATATTTGATATACACCTGCCATAAATTCTAAATTTTCTTTAACAGAAAGATTTGGTGCAATAGCAGTTTCTTGTGGAGAAACATTTAATATTTCTTTTATTTTTTGTCTATCTTTTATTATATCTAATCCTTCTATCTTTATTTCTCCATCTGTTGGCAATATTAGAGTTGAAAGCATTTTTATAGTTGTTGTTTTTCCTGCACCATTCGTTCCCAATAATGCAAATAATTCTCCCTCTTTTATTTGTAAATTAATACCATGTACAGCTGTTTTTTCTTTAAATTTTTTTGTTAGATTATTTGTTTCAATTGCAAACATTTTTATTTCTCCCCCTTTGGAAATATTTTATCTGACAAATCTT
>JAFRFO010000014.1 GCA_017434295.1 Clostridia bacterium | reverse complement strand
TATATTGATAAAAATCATTTAGAGATAGAAAACAAAGATAAAATAAATCAAATTTCAACTGAATTAAAAAATGTAGAAGCAGGATTGGAAAAAGTACAAGAAGATGTAGAAAATGTCAATAAATTTCAAAAAAAAGGCTTTACTATATTTGGAATTACTAAATTACAAATATTTTCTTATTTTATCATTTATAGTATTCTAGGTTTTGTAATAGAAACAATCTTTGCCTTTTTAGCAGGAGGGGTAATAGAGAGTAGACAAAGCTTTTTATATGGACCATTTTGCGCAATTTATGGATTAGGTGCTGTTGTACTAATTGTTGGATTACAAAAATTTAAAAGAAAAACATGGACTTTAATTCTTGGTGGAATAATATTAGGATCAATAACAGAATATCTTGTAAGCTTAATTGGAGAAATTGCCTTTGATGTAAAATGGTGGGATTACTCAAATATGGCATTTAATCTACATGGAAGAATTTGTGCATCATACTCACTAGCATGGGGAGGCTTAGGATGGCTTGTAATAAGATACATTAATCCAAGAGTAGATAGATTTTTAAGCCATATACCAAGATTAACATTAAAAACAGTCACTTCTATATTAATGATATTTTTATTATGTGACTGGATTATATCAAGTTTTGCATTAGAAATGTTTTAGTTAAGACTTGAAGATACACACCATATAGAATTAAAAGATTCTGGTGATAATTCTTTAAGTAGAAAAATATATAATATACCATATGTAAAATCATTTGTTGACTTAGTTTGGAATGATGAAGTAATGATAAAAACTTTTCCAAACCTTAGAGTTACAACAAAAAATGGAAAACTAATATATGTAAATTCGTTATATAAGCATATTAAACCATATTATATAAAAGTATTTAAACCGATGCTTTTTGAACCAGAATAATAAAAAGCAATTAAAAAAACTATAATATATTAATTTAGAAAACCGCGCAGCGCTCAAACGGAGCGAAGCGAAGTGCGGTTGAAGAAGCCGACATACTTGTATTATTAAAATATGGAGGCTTCGACAGCAAGGTTTTCAAAATTAATATATTATAGTTTTATTATTATATTATTATTTTTAACAGAAAAATATAGAAAAACTACTTTTTTGCATAAAACACTTGACAAATTGTAAAAAATAGTGTAAAGTATATTAGCATTACAAAAACTTTGAAGAAGCACAATTCTTTTTCAAAGGAACGAGGTAGTTAAAATGGAAGAAAAAGTAAAAATAAGTATGTTAATACAAACATATGGCAAACTTCTAACTGAAAAGCAACAAAGAATTTTAGACGACTACTACAATAACGATTTATCTCTATCAGAGATAGCAGAAAATCATAATATAACAAGACAAGCTGTTAGAGATATCATAAAGAAGGGGGAGAAAAAACTTTTCGAGTACGAGGAAAAGCTATTATTTATGAAAACGACAGTAGAAACAAATAGAAAAATAGAAAAAGCACTAGAAGAACTAACAAAAATACAAAAAGACTACTCAGACAGACAAATAGCATGCGTTTTAGAACACATCAAAAAAGAATTAAATTGTTTAGTTTAGGCGAAAAAAGTAATCAATATAGTTTAAACCAAACAATTTAAACCATATTAATTGCAAATCATTAAAACAAATGAATGGAGGTACAAAAATGGCATTTGAAGGTTTATCATCTAGATTACAAGAAATAACAAGAAAAATTAGAGGTAAGGCAAGAATTACTGAAGGCGACTTAAAAGACATGCTAAGAGAAGTAAAACTTGCATTGCTAGAAGCGGATGTAAACTATAAAATTGTTAAAGAATTTATTGCTACCATTCAGGAAAAAGCACTTGGTCAAGATGTTATGAAATCATTAACACCAGGGCAACAAGTTGTTAAAATAGTAAAAGATGAACTAGTAAATTTACTAGGTGAAAAAGAATCAAAAGTAAACTTTACACCAAACCCACCTACAATAGTAATGCTTGTAGGTTTACAAGGATCTGGTAAAACAACAACAGCAGGAAAATTAGCAAATTTATTTAGAAAACAAGGTAAAAAACCATTATTAGTTGCATGTGATATTTATAGACCAGCAGCTATAAAACAATTACAAGTAGTTGGTGCACAATTAAACATTCCTGTATATAGTAATGAAACATCAAAAGATGTTGTAGCAATTAGCAAACAAGCAATAAATGTTGCTTATTCAAAATTAAATGATGTAATAATTTTAGATACAGCTGGACGTTTACATATTGATGAAGCACTTATGGACGAACTTAAAAATGTAAAAAATGGAGTTCATCCACATGAAATATTACTTGTAGTAGATAGTATGACAGGTCAAGATGCAGTTAATGTTTCAGAAAAATTTAATGAAGCACTTGGAATTGATGGTGTAATTTTAACAAAGTTAGATGGTGATACCCGTGGTGGTGCAGCATTATCAGTTAAAAAAGTTACTGGAAAGCCTATTAAATTTGCAGCAACAGGTGAAAAACTAAGTGATATAGAAGTATTTCACCCAGATAGAATGGCCCAAAGAATACTTGGCATGGGAGACATCTTATCTGTAATTGAGAAAGCAGAAGAAAACTTTGATTTAGAACAAGCTGAAAAACTAGAGAAACAACTTAAAAAGAAAGAATTAGACCTAGATGATTATTTAGTCCAACTAAGGCAAATGAAAAAAATGGGTTCATTCTCATCATTATTAAAGATGATACCTGGAATGAACAAATTTAAAGATATAAAAGTTGATGATAAAGAATTCACAAAAATAGAAGCAATTATTTGTTCAATGACAAAAGAAGAAAAACAAAACACAAAACTTCTAAATGCTAGTCGTAGACAAAGAATTGCAAAAGGTAGTGGAACAGAAGTACAAGACATCAACAAATTTATTAAATCTTTTGAAATGACACAAAAAATGATGAAACAAATGCAAAACAACAAAGGTGGACTAAGAAAAATGATGAAAGGTCTTGACGAAAATTCATTAAAGAATTTTAAGATTTAATTAGTTATTAATTTTTTAAATTTAATAAAATATAAAATTTATTCGGAGGTGAACAAACATGGTAAAAATTAGATTACAAAGACAAGGAAAGAAAAAGAATCCATTCTATCACATTGTAGTTGCAGATTCAAAATCTCCTAGAGATGGTAAAATCATTGAACAACTTGGAACATATGATCCAATGACAGAACCAGCAACAATCAAATTAGACAAAGAAAAAGTTGAAAAATGGATTAAGAATGGTGCTAAGCCTACAGATACTGTAAAATACTTAATCGAAAACGCATAAATTGGTAAAAAATGATTTAATACTTTACCAATTAGCAAGTATTTATAAGTTGCTAAAAGAAAGGAAAATGCGAAATGAAAGAAATCCTACAAACCATAGTAACAAACTTAGTAGACAACAAAGAAGCAGTTGAAATAAAAGAAGTAAACGGCGAAAAATCAGTAGTTTACGAAGTAAAAGTTGCTGAAAGTGATATGGGAAAAGTTATTGGAAGACAAGGGAAACTTGCTCATTCAATAAGAACAGTTATTAAAGCTGTAGCAAACAAAGAACACAAAAGAGTTACAGTTGAATTTATTGGATAATTAAGGAAAATTGCAATTTTGAATAAATAAGATTATTTATTCAAATAAGAAAGGACCTGAATTTATGCAATATTTAGAAATAGGTCAAATAGTAAATACATTTGGAATAAAAGGTCAAGTAAAAGTTGTTCCTTTTACAGATGATATAACAAGGTTTGATTATTTAAAAAAAGTATATATTGTTAACAAAAAACTTCGTAAAGAGGTTGAAGTAGAAAATGTAAAATATCACAAAGATATGGTTTTACTTAAATTTAAAGGTTTAGATAGAATCGAAGATGTTGAAATTTATAAAAACAGCTATTTAGAAATAGATAGAAAAGATGCTAAACCATTAGAAGAGGGCGAGTATTACATAGTTGATTTAATTGGACTAGATGTAATAACAGATGAAGGCCAAAATCTTGGAAAAGTAGATGATATTTACAATACAGGAAGTAATGATATATATGTTGTAAAAGATGAATTAGGAAAGCAGATTTTATTACCTTCAATAAAAGATGTAATAAAAAAAGTAGACCTAGAAAACAAAAAAATTAACGTCCATATAATTGAAGGACTAATTGATAAATAATTGCGTCTTGATAGCGTTAAAATTCGCTTTGTCAATGCCACAATTCTTTAACAATTAATATTAAAAAAGTGAAGTGCGAAACACGCACCGCTCATGAAATAAAAGAAGGAGGAAGTTCTAAAATGGATATTATAAAATCTATTGAACACGAACAATTAAAAAGTAAAATACCAGAACTAAGAGTTGGTAATACAGTTAAAGTTCACGTAAGAATAAAAGAAGGAAACAAAGAAAGAATCCAAGTATTTGAAGGAATAATTATTAAAAAACAAGGTGGAGGAGTTAACCAAACATTTACAGTAAGAAAAATTTCTTATGGTGTTGGTGTTGAAAAAACATTCTTAGTTCACTCTCCATTAGTTGAAAAAGTTGAATTAGTAAGAGTTGGTAAAGCAAGACGTGCTAAACTATACTATTTAAGAGACAGAGTTGGTAAATCTGCAAAAACTAAAGAACAAGTTGGAGCAAGAATTGAAGACAAAGAAATTACAGTTAAAGAAGAATTTGTTGAAGAACCAGTTGCTGAAGAAGTAGTAGAAGAAGCAGAAGTTGCAACACCTGCAGCTGAAGTAGTAGAAGAAGTTAAAGAAGAAGCTAAAACAACTGAAAAAGTTGAAGCTCCAGCAGAAGAAGCAACTGAAGCACCAGCTGAAAAAACTGAAACTGTAGAAGCACCTGTAGAAGAAAAAGCTGAAGAAGTAAAAGAAGAACCAGCTAAATCAGAATAAACTTAAAAGTGCTGAATAATTTTATATAAAGATAAGTCAATTGAAATAATAATAATCAATTGGCTTATTTTTGCCAACTGAACCCGGCTCATTGGCAATGATGGAGGATTAATGCAAGGTTTAATAATAGAAAATATATCAAATACATATAAAGTAAAAAATGGAGAAAAAATATATACAACAACTGCGAGGGGAAAATTCAAGAAAGATGAAATCTCACCAGTAGTTGGAGATATAGTAGAAATATCTGAAATAAACGAAGAAAAGCAAGAAGCTGTAATAGAAAAAATATTACCTAGAACAAACTATGTTAAAAGGCCAAAAGTTAGTAATATAACACAGCTTATATTTGTATTATCAAGTAAAAATCCAAAACCAGATTTATTAATGCTAGATAAACAATTAGCATTTGCAGAATTTTTAAGTATAAAGTCTGTAATTGTATTAAATAAGATAGACTTAGATGATAAAACTGAGTTTAAAAACATTAAAAATACTTATGAAAACATAGGCTATAAAGTGATTGAAACACAAGCAAATGAAGGTAATGGAGTAAATGGTTTATTAAAACTATTAAAAAATAATGTCAATGTATTTTCTGGAAATTCAGGAGTAGGAAAGTCAACTTTAATAAATGCTATTTTTAAAAATAATGTAACACTTGAAGGAGAAATAAGTGAGAAAAATAAAAGAGGGAAAAACACCACTACTTCAACTAAACTATATGAAATAGATTCAAATACATTTATTGCCGATACACCAGGATTTTCAACATTTGACATTTCAGAAATTGAAGCTAGCAAATTAGAAAAATATTTTGTAGAGTTTAAAAAAGAAACTTCAAATTGTGAATTTGTTGGATGTACACATATAAAAGAAGAAAATTGTGGAATAAAAAAAGCAATTGAAGAAGGAATAATAAATCAAGATAGATATGATAGATTTTGCAAGATTTATAATGAATTAAAAGAAAATAATAACAAGTATTAAAAATAAAACGGTCAAAATAAACCCGGAGCCAACTGACCGAAATCAAAAACGGTCAAAATAAACCTGGAACCAACTGACCAAAATCAAAAACGGTCAAAATAAACCCGGAACCAATTGACCGAAAATATAGAAAAAGGAGAAAAGAAAAAATGGTAGAAATATCAACATCAATATTATCAACTAAAAAAGGAAAAGAAAGTGAGACATTTTTTGCATTAGAAAAGGCTAAAACAGACTATTTCCATATTGATGTAATGGATGGAAAATTTGTAGAAAACGATACATATCAAAAAATGTTAGAATATAGTTCATACATAAAAAGAATATCAAATCTTCCTTTAGATGTTCATTTAATGGTAAAAGATGTAAAACAAGCAGTAGATGACTTTTTAGCAGTTGAGCCTAATATAATTACATTCCATTATGAAGCATGTAAAAATAAAGAGGAAGTTTTAGATTTAATAAACTATATAAAGCAAAATAATTGTAAAGTAGGAATTTCATTAAAACCAAACACAAAAATAGAAGAAATATATGAATTTTTGCCTTATGTTCACATGGTATTAGTAATGACAGTTGAACCAGGAAAAGGTGGTCAAACACTTCTAAAAGATATGGTAGAAAAAATTGCGACGTTAAGAAAATACGTTGAAAGCAAAGAATTAGAAATAGATATAGAAGCAGATGGGGGAATAAACCTACAAACTGCAGAACCTGTGAAACAAGCAGGTGCTAATATTTTAGTTGCAGGTACTGCAATTTTAATTGCTAAGGATTTTGGAGTAATTATTGAGGAATTGAGAAAATAAAAAAACTTTATAACATGTTATCTAGTGTCTAAAAAATACCACAATATTTACAAAAATAGTAACAAGTACGGAAAAGCAAATAATAGTAATGCCACCGGACTTGTTATTTTCATTTTTAATTTCATATAATCCATAAGCTATTGCTTTTATTAAAATCAAAATAGAAGCAATAATAAAAATAAAATTATAAATCATATTAAACATAAGAAAAATCTCCTATAAATTACGCAAACGGTCAAAATAAACCCAGAACCAATTGACCATTTTAGGTTTCGGTTAGTAAAATGCTTGATTCTACGTTTGTGTTTACTTGTACATCAAAAAAGCAGTTTTCATAATTATCATTCCAGTTGTATTTATCAAATTCGTTTGTAGTCCAAAATTTTGATAAAGCATATTTACCAAAGCCATTTATGTCAGATTTAAAGTCTTTTGAGGTTTTATACAAATAATTTGAAAATGTTGATTCTAAAAAGCTATTACATGAATTAGAAATATTTTTCAAAACTTCGTTTTTTAAATATTTGGCATCAGGTTTCATTGAATAAATTCTTGCTGTATAATTTGCATCTACTTTAATAAATGGAGCATCATTTATAATGTCTAATGTTACACTAACTGGTTTTGTAGGAGAAAGGTACAAATCTAAGTATTCGTCGTTGTTTTCTGGATCAGGTATAGTAATAAAAAAACCTTCAACCTCATTATTCATGTTTAAATATGATAAACATTCAATAGCGTTTAATTCGCCGACTAATTTATCATTTTTAAAAACAGCTAGTCCGATATTTTCTGAACCACGCTTTCCAGAAATAGTCGATTCATTAGATTCAGTCGAATCTTCTTCATTGTGATTTAAATCTGATGTATTTTCTACTTTTTCTGAATTAAGTCCTCCTAAAATTGCAACAGGGTTACAAGTACTACATTCTAATGTATTAATAAAATTACCTAAAGTTGCATTAGATGTATAGCCTGTAAACTTACTAGAGCTTGCAATTACGTCATAATATTTTGTAATAAGATTTTCTAGAATTGGCTTAGAGTTTTCAACATAGCTTTTAGCAGTGCATTTACTAACTACAATATTTGTAGAAGGTCTAACTTGAGTATCATTCATTAAAGTATAAATTTGATTTGTAATTCCATTTACAGCAATATCTTCTGAAATTACAATTACTTTACAATGAGATAAATTTATTCTTTTGCCAATATAAGTATTCATCAAGTTTATTGCAGTACTTAAGGAAGAAGCTTCAACTGTATTTACAATAGATGGACTTTTTTCTGCATTTCCAGATTCAGAAGGTGAAGTAGCATTTGTAAATTGAAAACTAAAAGAGTATGTGTTTTTATCAGATGTATCAATTCCTATGGCTACTACATATGCTAATTTTGTAATATAATTAGCATTATATGATGAAGAAAATGCAACTAAAAATAATAGTATTAAAATTATAACTAAGTATTTTTTAAATAAAACTTTCAAGAAATCACCTTCATTTCTGTATTGATTTACTTTTTATAATATTCCTATTTTCAGACCTTTTTTTAATATTTGCAATTATTAATATTCCAATACCTAAAATAAATGATAAAGCAATTGTTAAATATACGTAAATTTTGCTTTCAAAAAAAGTTGTGTAAGCTAGATTTTTAGGTAATAAACTAATCCCCAACATAAGCAAGCCAAACACATTTATTAATGGTTTGCTATCTTTAGCTTTTGTGATTTTCTGAAATATGCTAACAGAAAATTTGCAAGCAATACATATAAAACTTAAAAATGTTATAATCCAAATAAGCATAAAAAATGCTTCTAATCTTTGTAAAAATGTTCCAAAAGAGATATATCTAGCTGCTGAATATAAAGGCATTACTTCGTTTATATTTGTAAAAGCAGGAAATATAAATAAAATAATTGAAACACAAAGTAATAAATAAAAGCCAGTTGCAACCATTGATATAATACCAATTTTTTTAAATTTTTGTGGCTCTTTTAAATATGGTGGTAAAAAGTATAAAGCTAAAATTCCTTCAAAAGAAACAAGATTTAATAGTCCTACAAAAAAAGTGTTATATATGCCGTCTCCTAAAATTGGAAACATTTTTTGTGGGTCAAAGCTTTTAAAATTTGCTAAAAATATAATAATAATGCTAATTAATGCTATGGGCAGTATAATTAAATTTGCTTTAAAAGTGGCATTAGAGCTTAAGGAACTACAAATACACATTGCTATTATAAATAACAAAATTATAAAAATAATGTCAGTCATTTGAAAATATACAAGTTGAAGACTTTCACAAAAATTACGAAGAAGCATACTAGAACATATCATAAAGTGAGCAATAAAAATAAAACCTATAATGTTTTTTACAGTCTTGCCACCAACAAACTCAGCAATATCAACTATATCAGAACCAGCAAAGTTTTTCATTAAACGAAAAATAAGATATGAAAAAACTATTGCTATAATTGTAATAAAAATAATATTAATTATCGTTCCAGATTTAGTTTGACTAATTAAATTTCTAGGCAAAGATAGGGTAGAATGACTTATTGCAATAGCTAGAATGATAAAAATTGCTTCAACTGTACCAATTTTTGAATTTGACATTTTTTATAACCTCCTATATCTCCATTTCATAGATATTTTTTCTTGAGAATTTACCTTTTTGGGGGCAACATATTTAGCTCTAATTTCGCGTTTCCAAATAGGAGACATTAAATAACCATTACCTTTAGAATTTACAATTGGAGCAAATGGCACAGTAAAAGGTATTCCAAAGGATTTTAAACTACACAAAATAGAAATATAAACAAATATTCCAATACCAATACCCAGAAATCCTGCCATATAACCTAATAAGATAAATAGAAATCTAAAATATCTTAAATGAAATCCAAAAGTAAAATCAGGAATTGCAAAAGAAGAAATACCAGTAATTGCAACTATAATAATTAAAATAGGGCTTACTATATCAGCACTTACAGCAGCTTGTCCCAATACTAAAGCACCTACAATTCCAATGGTTGGGCCAACAGGAGAGGGAACTCTTAAACCAGCTTCACGTATTAATTCAAAAGAAAATTCCATAACAAGTATCTCAAAAATAACTGGAAAAGGAACATTTTCACGAGACGCTAAAATTGAAAATAATAATTCAGTAGGAAGTAGTTCTTGATGAAAGCTAGTTACAGCAATATATAAGCCAGGTAAAAGTAAAGTTAAAAAAGCACCAAGGAAACGTATTAGTCTTAAAAAGTTTGCAAAACTATTTTTTAAATTGCTGTCTTCAGGTGATGTCATAAAATCAGTTAAAGAAACAGGCATTATTATTGCATAAGGAGAACCATTAACAATAACAATTATACGTCCTTGTAGCAAGAATTCACATGCCTTATCAGGTCTTTCAGTAGATAAAGTTTCTGGAATACCGAAGCTCGTTCTCATCTGAAATAAGTTGTTCTAGCTCTCCGTGAAGATATAAGAGAATCAATTGCCAAATTGTTAATTCTATATTTTACTTCTGCAATCAAATCTTCATTTGTAATATTTTTCATATAGCATAAACCACATTTTGTTTTAGTTATTTTGCCAACTTCTAGGTTTTCAATTATAAGGTTTTCATTATTTATTATTCTTCTAATAATTGATGTATTTGTTCTTAAACTTTCAACAAAAGCTTCTTGAGAACCTTTTATAATTACTTCATTTTTTGGAGAATCAATACTTCTTTGCTTAAATCCTTTTACTTCGATGTCAAAAGCTTTGTTTAAAGTATCTATAAATAAAACACAGTTTCCAGAATTAACTCCATTATAAACCTTTTCAAAGGTATCTATTATTTTTACGCTATTTTGAGGCATTAAGCTATTTAGTAAATATTTTGTTATATCAAATTTTTTAATTCTTGTATAAACTACTTTATTTTGTTTTGAGTTAGATACTTTATTTTGACCTTTATCATATAAGTTGCTAGTGTTTCTTAGCATTAAAGGTTTCAAAACAAAATCATTCATTAGATTAGTATCAATTAAACCATCAACATATAAAATAAATGCATCAAATTGCTTATTTCTTGCATTTAAAGTAAATTTTCTAATTACAATATCACTGTTAATTAAGGTGTTATATACAGTTTTTATATAGTCTAGATTAGTATTTAAATTACTATTTATTTTTTTTAGCGTGTTTTCTTGAGCTTCATTGTTATTTACATTTGCAATTATATCGAAATTATAAGTGTTATCAGGAGTATACTTAAAAACTGATTGTATTATTTGTTTGAAATCCATATAATGATATTTTTTCCTTTCGTTGTTTTGTTACAATTCACAGTTTAAATTCTTTTTGCCCTGCCTATGGGAAAAGCATTTAAACTGTGAATTGTAACAACGTTTTCTTTAGTATTGTTATATTTTGCAAAAATATACTAGTTTTTTAATTTTAAAAGTGTTATAATTAATATATAAAGTACAAAGAATTGTAATAAATTATTATTAAAGAAATATTTTTTATAAAAAAATATTTTATATTAATTTATTGAAAAAATTTAACATAGATTTAATATATTTGTATAGAAGGAGAAAACAAATGAAAAATAAATCTACCTCAATTATTATGGGATTAATAATAATAGCTATATTAAGCGTAGTTGCACTACTAGGCTATTCTTTGATTATAGAATTTACTAATAAAAATGAAGAAACAAATAAAACAAGTGCTATCAATATTAATGATGATAAAGATAATGTTAGCGATGATGAGATTTCTAAAGATAATACAGAAGAAAAAAGTCTGGAAGTACCTAAAATTAAGGTTAATACAAATATTAATTCTAATACTAATTCGGCAACTTCAAATAATGCTTTAGAAGAACTAGCAAATGGTTCAAACTCAACAGACACAACAACAGCTTATGATAGTGTTTCAATAAATAAGTATTTTTATAATCAATTAGATAATGCTTCACAAATTTTTTATAAAGCTTTTGAGAGTAATAAACAAAACATGAAATCTGGTAATTATAAACTAGCTTTTAATAATACATTTACTGATATTTTATCTACATCAAATGGTCAAGAAATGCTTGGAGATTATTATCAATCTGCAATAGAAGCATATATGTATGACAATCCAGATGTGTTTTATTTAAGTCCAAATAAAATGTATTTAAATATAGAAACAACTACAAGAGGTAGCAAAAAATCATATAATGTTTTTATTAGTAGTGGTGATAATAGTAATTATTTTATTGAAGAGTTTAGTTCAAGTGCAGAGGTTAATAGTGCTATAAGTCAATTAGAAAGAATAAAAAGTCAAATATTAAGTAATAAGACTTCAGATACATATGAAAATATTAAGATGATACATGATTATTTAATTAACAATGTTGAGTATGATGATACAGTTTCAAGAAAGAACATTTATAATATTTACGGAGCGTTAGTTAATAAAAGTAGTGTTTGCGAAGGTTATGCAAAAGCGTTTAAATATCTAGCAGATGGATTAGGAATAGAAAACACATTAGTTATAGGTACAGGTGTAAATACGAATGGCCAAAGGGAAAATCATGCATGGAACTATGTAAAACTAAGAGACAAATGGTATGCTGTTGATTGTACATGGGATGACCCAATTATTATTGGTAATGGATATGTTGGTGATAATATTAAGTATAAATATTTCTTAAAAGGCTCAAGAACTATGAATGATAATCATTTCCCTTCAAGTACTTTTACAGATGGGGGAAAAGTGTTTAGATATCCAAATTTAAGTGAAAGTGATTATTAATGCCAAAAGGGACGGGGGAAAATGGCAATGCCTAAAAAGCCCGTCCCTTCTGGCAGTAAAAAATTAAAAAAATTTTGAAAAAAGTCTATACATTTAAAAATTATTATGCTATAATAAAAAAAGTTTGAAACTATTTAGGGGTATAGTGTCAATGGTAGCACATCGGTCTCCAAAACCGCCTGTGAGGGTTCGAGTCCTTCTACCCCTGCCAAAGTCTCTATACCTATAGAGACTATTTTTTTGTTTTTTTAGGAGGTGATAATAATATACAAATACTTATTAAGATTCTTTATTGTTCAAATTATTTTAGTTTTATTTATATCAATTTTTTTTACTCCCATTATTTTAGGAGAATCAAATCAATTAATAGAATCCAAAACAGAAATAGAAAATTTAGAAGAGCTAATAACTTTAAATCCTAATGGTTTAATATGGCCAATTCCTGGGTATACTAGAATTAGTTCACCATTTGGAAAAAGGGTATCTCCAACTACTGGAGCATCAAGTTATCATTCTGGCATAGACATACCAGCTCCACCAGGCACAAAATTTATTGCTGCACATGATGGAACAATTACATTTAGACAGTTTTTAGGGGCAGGTGGTTATACAATTACCTTATCATTTGATGATTATAAAATATCGTATTGCCATTGTGATCCTAATTTTATAGTGGAAGTTGGGCAAGAAGTTAAGCAAGGGCAAGTTATTGGACAAGTTGGACCTAAAAATGTATATGGAGTACCAGGAAATATCTATTTTGATGATAATGGAAATCCAACAAATGGCGCTACAACAGGACCACATTTACATTTTGGTATAAGAAAAGATGGAGAATATCAAAATCCACTTGATTTTTATTAATATTTATGGTAAAAATATCTTAGTTTTTTAAAGGAGGAAATGAAAATGGAAAATATAAGAGGAACTAAAACAGAAAAAAACTTAATGGATGCTTTTACAGGCGAATCAATGGCTAGAAATAAATACACTTATTATGCTAGTAAGGCTAAAAAAGAAGGATATGAGCAAATTGCTGCAATTTTTCAAGAAACAGCTGATAATGAAAAAGAACATGCAAAAATTTGGTTTAAATTATTACATGATGGTGAAGTGCCAACTACAACAGTTAACTTAGAAGATGCTGCAAATGGAGAGAACTATGAATGGACAGATATGTATGATAGAATGGCAAAAGAAGCTAGAGAAGAAGGATTTGACCGTATTGCATTCTTATTTGAATCTGTTGGAAAAATTGAAAAAGAACATGAAGAAAGATATAGAAAATTATTAGACAATGTAAATGGAGAATTAGTATTTAGTAAAGATGGAGACACAATCTGGAAATGTAGAATCTGTGGACATAATGTAATAGGAAAAGATGCCCCAGAAATTTGCCCAGTATGCGCACATCCAAAAGCTTATTTTGAAATAAAAGCAGAAAATTATTAATAAAACAAAATTGCCAATTGATTTCTTTAATTGAATCAATTGGCAGATTTTTTTATTGGCCTATAAAAACGGTTTTATTTTACAAAAACCGTTTTATTTGTTGTATAAATAACCATACCAGGTTTAGCACCATTAGGTTTTTTAACATATTTTACTAAGCAATAATCAACAGGTACATTAGAAGAATTTTTAGCTTTACTATGCTTTACAGCAAGTTCAGCACATTTATAAATAATGGATTCATCTATATTTAAACTATCTAATTCCGATGTAGTATTAGTGGTTAAATTAGTTTTACTATTTAATTTTACTTTTTTATCATTTAGCTTAAGTATTACATGGCTACCATGAATATCTTTAGTATGAAACCATAAATCATCTTTTTTAGCATATTTTGTAGTTAAATAATCATTTTCTATATTATTTCTACCAACTAAAATAATATAGCCGTCAACAGTATATTTAATAGGATTAAAAGAAACTTCTTTGTTTTTGGTTAATTGAGATTTTTTTACTTTTGAACGAGAATCATTTTTGCCAGAAAGCTTTTTACTTAAAGTGCTATTAGCAAAAGCTTTTTCAAAAACAACATTTTCTGATATTTCTTCAAATATTTCTGCAATTTCATTTGTAGTAGTAGCTGTTTCTAACTCATAAACTATGCTTTCTAAATAGCTTATTTCTTTTAAAGTTTCTTCTTTTTGTTTTGTTACAACTTCTAAAGTATTTTTTAATTTGTTGTATTTTTTATAAAAGCGTTTTGCATTAATACTTGGTAGATATTTATTATCAAGCTTTATTGTAATAGGTTTATTATTATCATAATAGTTTTCTAAAGTAACATTATCTAAATTTCTATTTTCAATTTTATATAGATTTGCTGTAATTAATTCACCATAAAGCCTATATTGCTCCATGTTTTCACATTCATTTAGCTTACTATCCATATTAACTAAACGTTGTTTATATTTCTTTAATACTTCTAAAATTAGCTTAAGAGTGGTATTACGATAGTTTTTTAAATCTTCATTTGATTCTTTGTTATAATAAAAATCATCAATATAAAAATTTAAGCTATAATTAGTTTCTAAATTATTGCCATTACCATTATCCAATAATATTAATTTATGAGTATCGTTTTTTTCAATCAAATCGTTGATGTAGCCAAAAATAATTGAAAGACTAGAATTATCAATAGTAGTAACATTTAATTCTTTTAAAACATTTTCAATAAATTGTTTAGAAAAGCCATTAAAAGTATTGCAAACAGTATCTGCAAAATTGTTTATATCTAAATCTTGAATAGTATTATTATCTTGAATAGCAAGATTATTATATAAAAGAAGTTTTTCACTAAATTCATCAACATCTTTTAAATCTAAAAAATTCAATTTATCTGTAGTAGGGTATACATATTTGGTATGAGGTAAAATGTTTCTGTGAATTTCATCTTCACATTTTATATGACGCAAACTATCAATAATAACACTGTTTTCATCTAATAAGATAATATTTCCATGCTTACCCATAAGCTCAATAATAAGTTTTTTAGAAACTATATCTTCAAACTCATCAAAGCCTTCAATTTCTAATATAACTAAACGTTCTAAATCAGTATTATATATGTTTTTTAGTTTTAGCCCAATTAAATGCTTTCTCAAAAGCATACAAAAATTAGGAGCAATCATCGGATTTGATTTACTATGTGTTGTTAAGCATAATCTATAATTTGATGCTTCAATTGAAATATTTAAGGCGTAATTTAAACCATCTTTATAAAGCCCAATAATAATTTCATTTTTATTAGGTTGAAAAACTTTATCAATTCTTGCACCACAAAGGTTTTGTAGTTCATTACAAACTAATCTTGTTGTAATACCATCAAATTTCATGTTTTTGTCCTTTCAAAAGTTTTTATAATATGATAATAAGCTTTAATTATCAATAAAAACTCTATAATTGTTAAATAATAAACTAATTTAGTAAGTTTATTTATTACAGATAATAACACAAAAACAATAAAAAATCAATAAATATAAAAAAATAAAAACAAACTCTTGTTTTTATTTTTTGAATATAGTATAATAGGAATATCTTAATAAGCAAATATTTTCTGTGAGTAGCAAGATATTAAGCAAGAAAAAAAGTAATATACTAAAAATGCAAGGTAGGTGAAGCAAATGAAATACAACCTAAATGAATTATCAAAAGAAGAAAAAATTGGTCAAATGCTAATGGTAGGAATGGAAACAAACCAAATTACAGAAAGAACAAAAGCTTTAATTCAAAAGTATAAAATAGGTGGAATAATTTTATACAAAAAAAATTTTTCATCATACCAAGAAATGATATCAATAGTAAACCAACTTAAAGAACTAAATAAAGAAAACAAAATTCCACTATTTATAGCAATTGATCAAGAAGGTGGTAGAGTAAATAGATTACCTAAAGAATTTCTTAGATTTCCATCTGCAAATTCGCTTGCCTCACAAAACGACTATAATCTAATTGAAAAAGATGCACAAATACTTACTAGAATTTTAGCTAATACAGGCTTCAACTTTAACTTTGCACCTGTTTTAGATTTGAAGAATTTTAATCTAAAACATGCTATTGGAGATAGGGCATTTTCAAAAGATATAGATGTAGTTAGTAAATGTGGAGAAATATTTGTAAATAAACATAAAGAAAATAATATTGTTGCTGTTATTAAGCATTTTCCAGGACATGGAGCTACAAAAAGAGACTCACATTTTGTTTTACCAATAGTAAAAAAGAAAATAGAGCAATTAGAAAAAGAAGATATGAAACCATTTGAAAATGTAATAAATAAAGGCGCAGATGCAATGCTAGTTGGTCATTTAGTAATACCAAAAGTATCAAAACTTTTCCCAGCATCACTTTCTAGAAAATTTATTTATACATATATTAGAAAAAGGTTGAAATACAACAAATTATTAGTAACAGATGACCTAAAAATGAGAGCAATAAGACTTGTATATGGAAGAAAATATGCTGTAAAAAAAGCATTTTACGCAGGTAACGATATTATAGTATTCAGATTTAACAAACATCAAGAGAAAAAAACAATAGAAAGTTTG
>JAFRFO010000013.1 GCA_017434295.1 Clostridia bacterium | reverse complement strand
ATTAATCCGTGATGCGAATGATAAAATAAAACTTAAAAATTTATTTGAATTTTTATTTATTAATATTCCTATTATTCCACCAAGTGTTGTTCCAAAAGTGCCAAAAAATAAGCCTAATAAAGTGGTTTTTAAGATATCCATTTTTTCACCTCTTTATTAAGCTTATGAATTTTATTATTAATTATTATAATAATTTTTTATTCTTCTTCGCCTTGCAATCTTTCTGCTCTATCTGCGGCAATTAAATTGTCTATCATTTCGTCTATATCCCCGTTTAAAAAGTTTTCCATTTGATAAATGCTCATTCCTATTCTATGATCTGTAATTCTTCCTTGTGGGTAGTTATAGGTTCTTATTTTTTCACTTCTATCTCCACTTCCAACTTGGGTTTTTCTAGCATTTGCAACTTCGCTATCTTGCTTTTCTTTTTCTATTTCATATAGTTTTGTTCTAAGCATTTTCATAGCATTATCTCTATTTTGGAATTGAGATCTTTCTGTTTGGCATTCTACGACTATTCCTGTTGGCTCGTGTATTAACCTTACGGCTGATGAAGTTTTATTAATATGTTGACCTCCTGCTCCTGATGAACGGAACACTTCCATTTTTATATCTGCTGGATTTATTTCAATTTCTACATCTTCTACAACTGGAAGTACTGCTACTGTTGCTGTTGATGTGTGAATTCTTCCACTGCTTTCTGTGTCTGGAACTCTTTGTACTCTATGAACTCCACTTTCGAATTTCATTCTACTATAAACGCCTTTTCCATTTATCATAAAGGTTATTTCTTTGTATCCACCAAGTCCTGTTTCGTTTTCATTTAACACTTCTAATGACCAATGCTTTTTTTCTGCATACATTGTATACATTCTATATAGTGTTCCTGCAAATAATGCTGCTTCTTCTCCTCCTGCACCAGCTCTAATTTCACATATTACGTTTTTATCATCATCTGGGTCTTTTGGAATTAATAATATTTTTAATTCTTCTTCTATTTTTGGTAATTTTTCTTTTGCTTCGTAATATTCTGTTTCAGCTAATTCTTTTAATTCTGGGTCTTGCATCATTTCTTCTGCTTCTTGCATATCTTGTTTTGTTTTTTTGTATTCTCTATATTTTAATACTATGTCTTCAATACTCGCATGTTCTTTCATTAGTTTTTGCCATTCGGCTTGGTTTGCAATTACTTCTGGATCACTAATTAATTTTGTAATTTCATCATATCTTTTTTCTACAGTTTCTAATTTGTCAAACATAATAATTTCCCCTTTATTTTTAATACCTAAATATTATACAACATTTTATTTATTTTTTCAATAGAAATAAGTCAATTATTAGTCTCTATGTATTTTATTTTTCTTATAAATAAAAATAGTATTTATTTTGTAAATTTTATTTAACAATTTAAATAAATACTATTTTTTATTATTAGTCCATATTAATTAAATTAAATGATATATTTAATTTATTTAGCATTTCTATCTCTCTTTTACTACATGTAAAGATAAATATTTGTCTTTTTATTGCTTCTTTTACTAGAAATATCAATACATTTTGTAGTCTTTCATCATCATAATATGCAAAAGTTTCATCTAAAAATAATGGTAATTTTTCTTCTGATAATTCATCTATCATTGAAATTCTTAAAGATAAATATAATTGTTCAATTGTTCCTATACTTAAATTATCAATTTGCATATAATCACCATTTCTTAATTCTACCATTATTCCATTTTCTTCATTAAATTTAATTTTATTATATTTATTTGATGTAATTACTGATATTATTTGTGATAAATTATTTGTTAATTTTGGTGTTATATTTTCTTTAATCTTTTCATAGGCATCTTCTAATGATTGATTTGCAATTTCAATACTTTTATTTATTTTTTCTAAATTATTTTTTTGTTCTAAGTTATAATTTAATTGTTCTTCTATTTTTGATAATTTATCTAATTTTGGTTCAACATTATCTTTATTTATTTTTAATTTATGTAATTCTATTTCATTATTGTTTAATTCATTTTTTATTTTTTCTTTTTCT
>JAFRFO010000118.1 GCA_017434295.1 Clostridia bacterium | reverse complement strand
TTATCTTCCATATTACTCACTTTCCTTTTAAATAATAACTTTATATTTTATTAACAACAATTTAAATCTTCTTTTACAATAGAGTAAACTACTAAATCATCATATCCATTAATAATCTTATTTTTTCTTCTTTCTCTTAAAACTCCATCTTTTTTCATTCCTGCTTTTTTCATTACTCTACCACTTGCAGGATTTGAAGCGTGATGTTTTGCCTCAACTAAATGAAAATCACATTCTTTTAATAAAAATTCTAAAACAGTTCTCAAACTTTCTGTTGCATATCCATTACCCCAAAATCTTGAACCAAATACATATCCTATTTCACAATTATTATGTTTTTTACTAATTTCAATAACACTTATATTTCCAATAATTTCATGATTTTCTTTTAATTCTACAACCCAATTATAACTTCCGTTATTATAGTCATTAATCCATTCCTTTAAAATATCTTTCGTTTCATTATAATCTTTATGTGGATTAAACGATACGTACTTAGTAACATTTTCATCACTTGCCCAATTTTCATACATTCCTACATAGTCATTTTCATTAAATTTTCTTAATATTAATCTTTCTGTTTCTAAAGTTTTTGTATTATTCACTGTAATCACACCTTTCATATTACATTATACCGATATTTTTTAATTTTCCATTTTCTCTTAAATCTTTCTTTACATCAAACGCGAAAAAATCTCTATATCAAAAAACTAGTGTTTTCAATAGTTTCAAGGAACTTTCTATAAATTGTTTTATCGCAGTTTATATTTGTTTTATTTTCATTCATCTATATCACTTCCTTCTATCTTTCAATTTCAATCATACTTTCCACTTTTTTCTTTAATAATTCATCTGTCATAAACGGTAACTGTTCAATTAACACTTCTTCTAATATTTTCCTAACATTTTCTGGTCTTTTATTAATACTAATATTTAGGTTTTCATCTATAATTAAATCTTCAACATCTATACCGTATCTTATATTTATAAATTCTGCAAGCACATGTCTATGGCAAAAATCTTGTCCTCTCTCATAGCACAATAAAATTGGATCTTTCTCATCTTTAAATAATTCTTCAATATCAACCTGTGATAAAACTTGTTTATAATACTCTTGAATGTAATATTTTGTGTTTTCTTCTTCTGGGATTCTTCCAATATTATTATGCCATTCGTTCCAAAAAGCTCTTTTAGGTGCTAATTTAGTTAAAGACTTTCCTTCAAATCCAACACTTTTGCCTTTATCTCCAGATATTGAAATTAAATTTCCTGCTTTACAATCTCTGTAATTTCCTGTAAAAATTCTTTTAATCAATTAAGTCTTCTCCTATTAATCTTATTTTTTATAAAAAATGTAAAAATCTCAGCTTTAAAAAGTAAGTGTTTTCAATGGTTTGAATGAATATTTCTATAAATTGGTTTTTCGCAATTGATGTTAGTTTTATTATCGTTCATCTATATCACTTCCTTATTCTAATCTAAGCTTATCCTTTATACTCTTTTAAAAATTCTTCTAATTGATTTTCATTATCAAAAATTTTTTCAAATATATTATATAAAGTATCTGTTGCTTCATATTCTCCAATAGCATAACATTTTTTCCCTAGTCCATATGCTATTCCTGATTCTATATGTGCAGCCTTTCCAGCAGGTAATACTAGTAAAAAGTTTTTTGAATTCTTTTCCCCTTCTAAATCTTGATTAAACAAATTCAATACAATATCACTTTTTAAATCTAATGATTCAAATTCTCGTTGCTTTTCTTCTTGTGTTTGATTTTTGTTTCCATATCCCCAGCTGTCTTCATTTTTCAAAAAGCAATAATAAGATATATTATATTTATCAAATAAATCACATATTTTTAATATATTTTCTTTATTTCTATTTCTTCCAGCTATAAAAAATTCATATTTATTTTCCATAATTCTTCTCCTTCTATAAAAAATGTAAAAATCTCAATATTAAAAATCTAGTATTTCCAATGGTTTGAGTCAATGTTTATATTAATTGGTTTTTCGCAGTTAATATTAGTTTTATTATCGTTCATAAGAGTCATCTCCTATTTTTTTATCTTGTTTTATTTTATTTAAAGCTATGTTTAATTGGCTTTTAAGTTTGTTGCGATCAAAATCATAATAAAATTCTTTTTTGCCTCCATCACACATTGCTAATTCATAGTTTTTCATTTCTCTTATTGGTTTTACAATTAATGGTATTTCTTCATTTTCTTTTATATTCTCTCTTTTTTTTATTAAATCTTTATTCCACCAATCATAAACACTAATTGCATAAGCTTTACCATCATTAGCTACTACAGCACAATACATTCTAGGGTCCGCATCTTCCAATTCTTCTATATCTATATCATTGGAGAAAATTGTACGTAAAACCCTATATTCATAAATCTCTCTACCATCACAATCATATCCTAATACTTTTTCCATATCATTTATCTCCTTTTTTTCTTGAACATGTAAAAATCTCAATATCAAATATTCAGTATTATCAGTAGTTTGATGCAACCTTTTGAAAAATACTGATTTTCCAATTTATATTAGTTTTATTTTCATTCATTCGGATCAACTCCTAACTTTTCTATATCTTTCTTTTTTTAAATCTTATATTTTTTTGAATTATTAATAATGCATTACCAAACAACTCTTAATGTATTTGTGCACCTAGTTGCACAAATTCATTTTTATATTACCACTCTATCTCCTCTGGGTATTCTCCATATTCTATTTCAGTATTTTAAGCATTATAGTCTTCACTTTCTTCCATCAATAAATCAAAATCTGATTTATATAACTTGTCCTGTTTTATTCTATATTTTTCGAATTCCGTTAATGCTTTATCACAAGCGATTTCATGTGATATTTTTCCAGCATCTTTTAATATATCTCTATCATCTGATAATAGATATTTATCAATTCTTGTTGCCCAATCTTCCATTGTCATAGGAATATTTCTTTTAGCTCTTGCTTCTGCTAAATCCAAAAATGCAGAAACTATCAATTCAAGTTGTTCTAATTCTTCTTTTGACAAATAATTTTTTGCAATTATAACATCTGTTTCCAAAATTTTTCCATTTGGTGAGTTCTTCCAATTCGTTAGTCCCGTTTTCCATTCTCTTTTTGTCAATTATATAACCTTTTTTTGCAAATTCTTTAAGAACATTTATACTCCATCTTCTAAATTGAATTGCCATATCTGAATTCACTCTAAAGCCAATAGAAATAACTACATCAAGATTATAGTAATTAGTATTATATTTTTTATTGTCATTTGCAGTTGTCAAATATTTTTTACAACTGAATTTTCCTCCAACTCTAGTGTATTAAATATATTTTTCAAATGATAACTAACATCTTGTTTACTAGTATCGAATAAATCAGCAATTGCTTTTTGAGTTAGCCATAAGTCACCATCTTCAAATCTGACTTCAATTCCCTTTTCTCCCTTTTGTCTTTCAAAAATTAAAAACTCAGCACTACTGCTTCTTATAATTAAATCTTTTCCCAATATTTATCATCTCCTTTTTTGCTAAATATGTAATATATTTTCTACTACTTCAATAATATTTTTATTTTTAACTTCAATATCTTTATCAGGTTTAATTAGATATACTTTTGAATTATTATTATAAATATCAAATAGTTTATCATTTGTAGAAACTGCAGCATTAACATCTGTTAATCTTGCTTTCTAAAGTGTTCAGATTCGAACACTTTAAAATTAGGATTATATAATTGTTCCCAAGCAGTCAAAAAATCTAATGTACTTCTATTTCGTAGCCAGTTTCTTATAACATCCGCTGCTCGTGATTTATCACTTTTTGCTTTTGCAATATCTGAAATACAAATAAAGTCTTTTTGATTAAAATTGGTTACATTTATTTTAATGTTTTGAACTTCTATTATTTTATTTGACATATATTCGCCTCCATTTTTATCAAATTACGAATTCTTTAACTCTTGTAAGCACTCCATCTATTACTTTATACTCTCTTTTAGAATTTTTATATACCTTTTTTTGAATTTCTTCTTCTAAATTAACTCCTAACATTACAGATAATCCATTAATGATGGTGATGATGATGTCCTTCATTATGAAATTCCACATTGCACTCTTTATCATCACACGCTTCTTCTTCAGTTTCTAAAATCGCATGACATATTTTGTGTTCTTCTAATTCTTCTCTAATCTTGTGTTTCACACTTTTTAAATCTTTTGCTTTTGTCACAATATGCATTGTTGCATAATTATTATAACCATCTATACTCCATACATGAATATGATGTATATCCTCAACTTCATTAATTTTTAAAAGATGTTCTTTTAATTCATCTATATCAACATCATTTGGAGTTTTTTCTAAGAATAAATCCAATACTTTCTTTAAATTTTTAAGTGAATGTATAAATATAAATATTGCAACTCCTATGCTCATTATTGGGTCGATAATTTTAATATCTGTAAAATTCATTATTATTGCTCCAATTAATACAACTACCCAACCAAGAACGTCTTCTAGCATATGTAAATTTACTGCTTTTTGGTTTATTGAATCTCCTTCTTTCGTTACATAAGCAGCTAAAAAGTTTAATACAACTCCAACTACTGCAAAAATTATCATTGCTTGATAGTTTACATCTACTGGATTTACTAATCTTTCTACTGCACCAACTATTACCAAAATTGAACCTACTAGAAGTATTGTTGTTGTTATTACTCCTCCTAAAACTGAATATCTTACATATCCATAAGTATATTTTTTGTCTGCTTTTTTCTTGCTTTTCTTTTCTAAGAAAAATGATATTCCAATTGATAAAGCATCACCTAAGTCATGTATTGAATCTGATAATATTGCAACTGAATTAGTAAAAATTCCTCCAAATAGTTCAAATATTGAAAAACTTAAATTTAATAAAAATGCAATTAAAATATTTCTTTCTGTTTTCATTTTTTATTTGTCGAATAGCAAACTTCGACTACTCCTTTCTATTAATATATTTTTCTCGATTATTATTAAACTATTTTTAAAAACTTTTGTCAAGTTATTACAATTTAAGTTTTAAAAAAAAGAACTTTCAATGTTAATCTTATTATCTAACATTTCAAGTTCATGTAATTTCTTATTATATTATTTATAGTTTTCTTATTTTCTTTATAATGTTCTATAATTATTCTTATCTGCTCTTTCGTCTAATTGTCTATCAAATTTTTCATTGTTATAAAACCAGTCAGTTTTTTTATCTTTTGGATTTTTCTTTCTCGCTTTATCAAAAACCAAGTCTAATAATACTGATACCGCAAGAATTATTGCTACAAAAGATATTAATGTATTTACTGTTGTTTCCATTGATGTTGAACCTTCTATTAATGAACCAACATTTTTAAACAAATCAACACCAAAATACATTCCATAGGCAACTATATATATTAAGCCACCAATTATTTTTCTTTTTACTACTAAAACTATACATGCTAATACTACAAATGATAATATTATCTCTAATTGGCTATTTAAAGGCACTATACTTCCTAAAGTTGTTCCAAACTCTGGCAACACTGCTACAATTACTCTAAAAATCCAAAACATTACCATAAACATTACTAGCATCCATGTTGATAGTCTATTCATTTGTACTCCTCCTCTTGTTAGTTATTCTTCATCTAAGAAATCAAATTCATCTTTGAATTTTTCTTTAAATATTTCAAATACTCTATTTAGAACTTCTTCATCATCAACACTAACATAAGATTCTTCTTCTGAGTCTTCGTCATCATTGTCTTCTAATTTAAGTATTACTACTTCTCCGTCATCTTCTTCTCCTTCTTCTACAATAGGTAATAATACTACATATTCTTCATCATCTAATTCTACTAAATCTAAGAATTCGAATTTTACTTCGTTTCCATTTTCATCATTTAATACAACGATATTGTCTAATTCTTCTCCTTCAAAATTTTCTTCCATAATTCTTTCCTTTCTTTAAAAGGCTTTATCTTAACAATATCGTTTATAATACTAAATTGTTTATAAAATTCTATTGTTGTTTATTTTTGCCTTTTAACTTAAAAATTTATTTTAATAATAATTAAAATCTTGTTTATTTTTTATTTATATAAGCCTCTAAAATATATACTGCAGCAATAGTATCAACAATATCACGTTTCTTGTTTTTATTTACGCCAAGCATATTCATAGTTTTATGTGCTTCAACTGTTGTAAGTCTTTCATCAACAGTTTCAATTGTTAATTTATTATATTTGCACTTTAATTTATGAATAAACTCTTCTGTTTTTATTGTTCTTTCAGACTTTGTTCCTTTTAAGGTGATTGGTAAACCGACAACTAATGTATCTACCTGATACTGTTCTAGTATTTCATCTAATCTTTTTAAAACAATTTTATCTGAATTGTTTCTGTTTATTGTTTCTAGTCCTTGTGCAGTAATATTTAATTCATCTGTAATAGCAATTCCAACTCTTGCTTCTCCATAATCTATGCCAAGTTTTCTCATTATTCTATTCCTATATAACTTTTTACTAATTTTTCTAATAATTCGTCTCTTTCTATTGTTCTTATTTTGTTTCTTGCATCTTTATGACTTGTTATATATGTTGGATCTCCTGATAATATATATCCTACCAATTGATTTATTGGATTATATCCTTTTTCTACTAGTGCTTCGTATACTTCTCTTAATACTTCTTTTGTCTTAACTTGATTGTCTCTTTCTACTCTAAAATTCATTGTTTTGTCAAATTCCATTACTTTTACCTCCTAAATATTATTTATATCACTTTCTTCTATTGGAGCAGAATCTAAGTAATTTTCTAGTTTTCTTAATACTTCTTCTAGACCTGTTCCTTTATAATAAGTAGATATTGCAAAATTTAATTTTGGACAAACAGCTGTAGGTTGTTTTTTTCTACCTCTTTTCTTTTCTGTTTGAGCAACTTCTTCTATGCTATCATCAATTGATATTTTTAATCCTTCTATTACATCTTTCTTATCATTTAAGAAGTCTACTACTCCTTCTATTTCTACTCCTGAAAATACTATTGCAAATTTAGGTCCCATATATCTAACCATTATATATTCATCTGTAATATTTTGTTCAAAAAATTCGCTTACCTTTGTAACTACTTTATTTCCTAGCTCTCTAGATATTTTATTGTTTATTAATTCTAAGTTAGTAATTTTAAACATACATACAGTAGACATTGTGTATTTATCAATTATTTTTTTACCTTCTCCATACAAATATGTTTCAGATTTTAAACCAGTAAATTTATCTGTTCTAACAATTGTTTCAAGTGTTTTTTGATGCATCATACTCTTTATTGCAGAAACTATATTGTCTTTTACAACATCTAATATAGTAATATCAACATTATCAAAGTCATGTGGTGTTCCACTTTCTATAATCCAATATCCTATATAAACATTGTCTATATATAATGGGAAAAATATTGCTGATTTTGCTCTTCCAAATTCTACTTGTTGATAAGGAAGTCTTTCACCTTCTTTATTTACTGTTACATACTTTGGTGTTGCTGTTGCAATACTATCTTTAAACATGTCAACATCTTGTAAAGATTTAAGTGAATTCCAGTGTTTTTTATCTACGTTTGAAGCTTTTATTGAATATTCTGTACCATCAAATACTACTATTGTTGAATATTTAATCTCGTATTTTTCTATCATTATATCATTAATTTTTTGTATTTTTTGTTCTACTGGTAATCGTTCTCCTATTGTACTCATAAAGTCTTGCACAATTGATAAATTGTTAATTCTTTGGTTTATATTATTAAATGTTTGTATTTTTTTACTAATATTTAAATTATATATAACTAGGCCTATTACTATTATTACAAGAACAACTACTATTATTACTGCATGCACTTATTATTTCCTCCTAATTAATATTTTTTTCTCATTTGATTTAATGTACTATTTATATCTGATGAAAATGTGTTGTTGTAGGCTTGTGCAGTTTGTGGTTTATATGAGTTTCTTCCATAAGACGTAGTATAAATCCAATTACTAAGGTCTTTAAGAATTTGTAAAAATTGTTTAGAATATCCTTTTATTGAAACGTCACAATTTATTACACTTTCCAAATATCTTGTATAAATATCTTGTTCAAAAGGTATTACTTTATAGTCAACAGAATTTACATCAAATAAATCTGTCATAAATGACATTGCAGGATCATTATATTTTGACATTCCGCCTATTATTGTTTTTTCAGATATTCCTCTTACTCTTACATATTTATTTAATATTACTTTAATTTTTGTTTCATCTAATACACCTTTAGCTTTTAATTCTCTTAAAAATGCTGTTAATGGTTGAATTGTTAGTATATCCAAACTTTGTACTAAAATTATATTGTGTGCATTTGAAAAATAATCAGTAGGTGTATTAAAATCACTGTCTATTAATATTAAATCATGTTTTTTGGTTAATGTGTCTAATATTTGACTTGCATTTTGTAAATTATCTCTATCTTCAGGTAATGAAGTATATACCGTTAAGTTTCTATTTACTGCAATTCCATTTGCTTGACCATTAATTAAGTTTTCTAAGCATGCACTTGCAGTTTTTCTTAGTTCTTCTTCATTTTTTGTGTATATATAATATGAATTTTTATTAAGTGTTGTATCTAATATTGCAACATTTATTCCCATAGATGAAGCATATTCTGCTAAATTATTTACTATAAATGATGTTCCATTTTTACTTGTGCCAACAAATGCAGCAATCTTTTTGTCATCTCCAAGATTACTTAAAATATCATAATTTTGTACACCATTATAATTTTGTGTATTGTTATATTGCCTTGGATTATAATTATCTTCTGGTTGACTAGGTTGACTATTATTATATTGGTAGTCTTCTTCTTGCTCTGCATATTGTGTTTCTTCGCTTGTTTGTGGTTCGTCATAAAATGGATTAAAGTTGTTATTTTGATCTTGAACATACTCAAATCCTGGTAGCACTTGATTATCTTGATTTTCATTTACATTTTCGAATCCAGGTAATACTGAATCGTTTTTTTCAGGTTGTGGTTCAAATCCTGGTAACATTGAATCATCTTCTTCTGGTTGTGGTTCAAATCCTGGCAACATTGAATCATCATTATCTTTTTGTGGTTCAAATCCTGGTAACATTGAATCATCCTCTTCTGGTTGTGGTCCAAATCCTGGTAGTATTGAGTCGTTTTCTTCTGGTTGTGGTTCAAATCCTGGTAGTATTGAGTCGTCTTCTTCTGGTTGTGGTTCAAATCCTGGTAATATTGAATCATCTTCTTCTGGTAAAGGATTTTTTCTAGGTCTTCCTCTTCTTTTAACTGGTTTGACATCAGCATTAGGTGATTCATTATTTATATTACTAATATTTCCGTTTTGAATATTTGTATTATTAAACATATTTTCTATATCACTATCAATTGAACTGCTTATAGGTTCTTCACGTTTTCTACCCATTTTTCTAACATTTTTTGTATCAACTGATGAAGGTATAACTATAGGTCCAGTAAAATTTGTTGTTTTATCTTTTGGTTTCAACAATTTTCCACTTGGTCCTAAATCTTCTTGTTTAGGGCTTGTCTTTCTAATATTATTAGTTACAGCATTATTAAAAGACATTATTTGCTGATATTTTGGTGATTTTTCTTCTAATACTGCTCTTACGTTTAATGGTAAAAACTTGCTAATTATTCTTAATTGAGCATCATTATATTGTGCTACAATATTGTTAAAACTTGTAACATATTTTTCTTCATTTTTACCAAGTCTTTTATAATGTGCTAATATATTTTGTATTTCTTGTTCACTAACATCATTTTCATTTTCTGGTTGATATTTTACTTCATCTGAATCAACCTTATAATATATCTTTGCTTCTTTTTTAGAACGTGTTTTATTTATTAATTTACATACTTCTCCAACACTTCTATCATTTCCAATTAAAGCATCATAAATGCCTATACCAAACAATTTGACAAGCATTTCTTCGCCTTTTGTTCTTCTATCTGAACATATTAAAATTATAGGAGTATTATCTCCTCTACTGTTAGCTGCTTCATCACTAATACTATCAAGTTTTTCAAAAATAAATTTATCAATTTGATCTGCTTGTGTACTAGTAAATGCTTCTAATTCTTCACTTATAACAATTCTGTCATAAGATTTGTCTTTTTGTATTTCTTTTAATATTGCATTAAAGTAATATACATTTTTATATGATATTATCTCCTTATAATCTCTTTGATATCTTTTGACAATTGCTTCTGATATCTCATCATTACTTACAGCAAATAAAACTTTCATTTGTTACCCCCTTCCAAATTTTACTACTATTGTAAATGCTAAAGGTAAAATTTGGCAAATTATTAATATTGTAACAAAGGTTACAATTAATCCTCTTCCTTTTTCTAATGTATCTAATTTTCTTATACCTATAATAGATCTATGTATTGCTCCTATCGCAATTCCTAAGAAGCATAATGGAATACTCCAAACTCTAACAATATTCAAAATATATGCTACTGTTCCATATGATTCTGAACCATATTTGATTTGATAGTCTTCAATTGATTTTGCTTGATTTTCTTTTAATTCTATTATTCTACTTTCTGTTTTTTTATCTATCAAATTATTTTCTGCAAATACTTTTGTAGTACATAAAGCAATTGCTAGTATTGTGACAATTATTATTAATGCTACTAATGTCTTTTTCATATTTAGCCCCTTTCCTTGTTTCATTTTTTATACCTTTATATCATACAATATTATTAAAAAAATAGCAAGATTTTTTGGAAAAATTTTATACTTTTTCATATAAATACTTCATATATTTATATACACAATTTGCCCAGTTTTTGTCAGTTGCATATTTTGTGTTTACTCCAGAAACTGTAGGTCCATAATAATATGCTGCATCCGCCTTTTCATTATTATAAATTGGTGTTCCTGCTGGATTTAAATAATATTTTGTTAAAACCCTTGCCATCAAATCAATACTTTCTGAAATATTGCTAAATGAATATGCACCATTATAAGGATTTGAATCATAAGCGCCATATCCAAACAAATTTAGTTTGTTTCTTGCAATTGCAGATGTTCCCCATGCACTTTCGTGTATTCCAATTGCAGCAATAAATATACCATTTATATTATATTGTTTTTCTACATAATAAAAATATTCAGCATTATCTGCAAATACTCCGTTTACATCCCTTGAATCTGTTAGGACTTTTTTAAATTGTTCTAAACTTAATCCACTAGGCTTGTTTAATGCCATGTTAAAATCTAAACTTTGTAATATTTCAGATTTAGATTTTTGTCCTGAGCTTGATTCTTCGTATTTAGCATTTGGATTTATGTATGTTGTATTTTCCTTTTTTACCCATCCTGTTGATGATGAGCTTAATATTTTATACCAATCATCATTTAATTCTAATACTTTTAATTGTGTATTTTTTGGAATTGTAGAAAGTTTTGTTGAATTAATATCTGGTTCAGACATTATCGAAGTTCTTTCTGCTGTAGAATACACTATTTCTCCCACTTTAATTTTATAATTATTTGAATACTTTGCTCCACCTATTTCTATTATTTTATCAATTGAGGCTTTCGTTACTTTAGCTCCAATCTGCTGTTCAGACACTACTTGTCCATTTTCATAAATCTTTTTTATAGAAATTTGCTGTAATCCTTCTCTTCCTTCTTGAATAACTTGCATTGTTCCTTTTGGTAACTCTGGATTTGTTTTATACTTAGTTAAATATTCAAGTACCACTTCTCTAGTTTCTATTTCTTCTTTTGGAGCTTGTTTGGTATTATTTTCTATTATTTTATTTATATCTATTTTTTTTGCTTTACTTATTACTGTTTCTTTATTTATTATGTTATTCCCGTAATTCATCTGTATTATAATTATAATTTACAGCATTTGTTTCAACTATATTTCCACTTTTGCTACTAGTGTTTGTACCTGTTGCATAAGAATTACTTTTTATAAAAAATACATAAATAAGAACAATTATAACAACTATAATTGCAACAAGTAAAATATATAGTTTTGCATTTGCTTTATCTTCTTTAGTTTGCATATCCTATGTTCCTTTATAAATTATTTAGGTTGTAAAAAGTAACCTATAACCTCTAGAAATATTGTAAACAAAATGTCGTAAAAAGTCAATTTAAAATTTTGGTATTTTTTAAAAATTATTGATATTTTTAAAAATTTATAATATATTATTAATATACAAAGGAGGACAAGTTTTGAAAAAGAGAAAACAAAATACAAATAAACAATTTCCAAAGAAAACAGTTATATATATAAGTGTTTTTATACTTTTATTTGCAATACTTATATTTCTTTCTACTACGGTCTTTGCGCGTGTTGCAAATAAATTAGCATGTGAAAAAGACTTTGAAGATTTTACCCAAAAGAATCAAAAAACTATATTTTCAATTGATAAATGTGTGTTATTTAGTAATTGCAATGTTTCTAATAAAGATGGGTTAGTTACTAATTTAAAAATAGACGATTTATTCCAATACACCGATATTGCATTATTTATCAATAATAATAGTAATGAAAACACTTTGGAAAACACTTTAAAAAGTGTAAAAATTGATAATATAGAATTTACTACTAAACCAAGTGTTGGTGAGCAAAAGTTATATTATAAAAATATCAATTCTTTTGCTGAAGGTATTATTCCAAGCGAAGATAATTTGATTGAAAAAGATTTAGATTTTAGTATTAGTTCAAAAGATAACGAAAATTTAAATACCCCAACTCTATATAATAATTGTGCTAATCCTATTACTTTAAGCTATGTAAATGATAAAATCAAAACTGATTATGGTATTTCAAATGTTTCTGGTTCTATAACATATGATGGTTCTTTGCTTAAAATGTGTAATGTAATGCTTAGTTCTTTAAATGCTAAAATTTCTTTTGACATTTACATTACAAATAATTTAAATCAAGAATTTAAGTGTTCTGTTTTTATAGATATTCCAGTTGAAAAAGATGGAAAATCTCTATATGATGGTGCTATAAGTAAAGAAGAAAAAAGTAATTTTAAGTTTATACGAATTAAATAAAAATTCTCCGGATAGCCGGAGAATTTTTATTTTAATTTTTTATGGATAATTAGCAACAACCTCTGTTATTACCACCGCAGCAACAGCAAATTAATAATATAAGAATTATAATCCAGCAGCAGTTATCATCACCAAATCCGAAGCCTCCGCATCCTCTGTTCTCTGGCATAGTCTAGACCCCCTTTCAAAAGAACTTTTTTCTTTCTTTTGTTATTCCTTTGTATGATATATAATATGAAAAGGGATTTTTTTTGTTACTATTTTAAAAAATATCTCTATGCCTAGTTATGTTCTATTTATTTTTGATGTATATCCAATTGATTGTAAGGAACTTCAATATGATTCTTTTCAAGTACGCTAAGAACAATTCCATTTGCTTTTCTTGTTATAATTCTATATAATGCTGGTTGTGTACGTATATTAATCATATAATCTATATTAGACTCTTTTAAATTTGCAACTCCTCTATAGTTACACTCTGTAACTTCTTCAATTTTTCTAATTATTTCTACCATTTCGTTTACAACAGCTTCAGCCTTTTCTATAGGAAGTTCATAAGATAATGGCACCATAATATCAATCGAATTAGAAACAACTTCAATTTCTTCTATATTTCTGTTAGCTATTGATACTATATTAAAAGTTTTTAAATCTTCTATTTTGGTTGTATTTATTGTTGTTGAAATAACTCTTCCTACTATATCTTTATATTTTACTACATCACCAACTGAAAAATAGTTGTCTGAAACAATTGTCATTCCTCTTATAATATCTTTTAGAGCATCTTGAACAGCAAATCCAACTATAATTCCTACAATTCCTGCTCCAGCAAGCAATGAATCTACATTTACTCCATTTATTTTTAGAATGATTATAAAAGTTAGAATTATTAATACATATTTAACAATACTTGATAATAATTTTATGTATGTTTTATTTCTATTGCTCATTTTAGAATTTTTTAACTTTGCTTTTTTAAAAATAAGCCTATTTAAAGCTTCATAAATAAATATACTTATTAATATTATTAAGCATGATTGAACTATGTTATTTGAAAATATCTTTTTAATTGTTTCTTCCATTTTTTACTTTCCTTTTTACTAATTTAGGTTTTATGGATTTACCTATAAACCCATTTTATTGCCAAATGAACCCGGCCCCGATGTTAATTTTTTCTTAGTTTTGCTACAAAAAAGCCTTCGAAGTATTCATTTGGTTTTATACATATAGTTCCTTCTATTTTTGTTGGCAATATTGGTAGATTTTTAAATTTATTTTGTATTGGCACTATTTCCAATTTACCTGTTTTTAATGCAGTATTTACTATATCTTCATTTTCACATTGTAAAATTGAACATGTTGAATATACCATTTCTCCACCAGGTTTTAAAATATTTATAGCTTTATTTATTAAAGTTTTCTGTGCTTTTACAGATTTATTAATTAAATCTTGAGTAAAATAATTTGTATTCTTTTCATCATTTATATTTAATGTTCCACTTCCACTACATGGTGCATCTAACAAAATTCTATCAAAAGAAAAGAAATTATCCAAATTTCTTGCATCAATATTCATTGTATATACAGATGTTGATCCTTGCTTTTCTATATTATACTTTAACCTTTCTAATCGTATTTTGTTCATTTCACATGCTGTTATGTGAGCATTATTATTGGTTAATGCAGCAAGCTCAGTTGTTTTTCCACCAGGTGCAGCACACATATCCAAGATATCTTCATTTTCTTCTGGTTCCAATATTATTGGTGGCAACATTGATGATAAACTTTGCAAATATATTTTTCCTTCTCTATATATTTCTAAATTTTCTATTTTATTTAAATAATTATCTTTTAAAATATATGCATTTTTGTAAATATTAGATTTTATGTATTCAATATTTTCTTTGTTTAAAACTTCTTCTATTTCTGTAGAAGTGGATTTTATTGTATTTACTCTAAACGTTGTAAATCTTTGATTAGAAAATCCATCTAGTATAGATGAAGTTTTACTTTCTCCATATTGATTTATAAGCATATCTTTTAAAAAATTTGGAATATTATTATTTGGCATTTATTTTATATGATTATTATCTATAGAACAACTTATTACAGCTAATCATAACTCCTTTCATTTGATATAAAAAGTATATCAATTTTAAAAATATAATTCAAGCTTTTTTTAAAAAACACTAGACAATTTTTTAAATTTAAGTTATTATATGGTTATAACAAAAGAAATGAATGGAGGATTTTATTATGTCAAAAAAAGTAAAAATTATTTTTATAGGATTATTAATATCTATGGTAGCTTTGGCTACATCTGTATTTGCTGTTGATTTAAGTTCAGATTTAACTTCAACATCAAGCTCTAGCTCTAATCAATCAACAACAAATTCAACATCAAATAACAATACAAACAATACTACTAATACAAGTAGTTCATCAAATGATAGTTTAATTAGCCCAAATCCAAATTCAACAACAAATAATACTTCAAGTAACTCATCAAACAATGATTCTACTTCAACTTCTAGTAGTTCTTCTAGTTCAAGCAATTCTAATACTTCATCTTCAAATAATAGTTCAACAAATTCAAATGAAGATGAAGATTTATTAAATGAATTAAGCTCATCTGGACCAACAACAACTACTGTTAGCAATGCAACTAACTCAAACTCAAAAATGGATATTTCTGTTATTTTAAACATTTTTGTTATTGTAATTGGAATTTTATTAATACTACTTTCAATTGCTATATTAATTAAATTAAAGAAATAAAATTTTTTTGGTAATATATAAAAAGAATAATATAATTAAATTTTTTAAAATTTATATTATATTATTCTTTTTTTATTCACTTTAGTGCGTCGAGCTACAAGCGAGACAAAAAACCGCCAGCTATGCTGGTGTTGTTTTAAAAGCTTATAGAAAAAGATATCAAACTTAGTGATATAATGTTAGTGTTCAAGCCAACAAAATA
>JAFRFO010000012.1 GCA_017434295.1 Clostridia bacterium | reverse complement strand
TTATAAAAATAAACTTCGTTCTACTTCGTTAAACTTCAGTAAAAATTTTCTCGACATACAAATGTATAGTCTCAAAAATTTTTCTTCGTTTGCCTTGTATAACTCGTTTCTTTTTCTAATTGAGTTTTATAGCTCTTAAAATTATCAAATTTACTTTTTCGGTACTAATTCTTTGGGTAAAGAATTGCACCGCAATTGGTTTATTCTCTAAAGGATATTTACTGTTTACTTTTCAATGTACTTTTCGTTCGTGTGCAACGAACGCTTTGTATTTTACTACAAATATTTAACCTTGTCAACACTTTTTTGAAAAAATTTTTAAAATTTTTTTTACACCTCTTTTTAGGGCAAAATAAAAAACTAGTAATCATTGTTTTTATTTACATAAGTTTTATTTTTATTACTAATTCTTTTGCTTTTTTATTTAATATTTTCTCGTGTTTTGCTTGGTCATTATTTATATTAACATAACTGTCGTTTTTTGTCAACATATTTTTTAGATTTTTTTTAACTTTTTTTCATGGAATTTTTTTCAATCTCTGCATATATTGAAATACATGCATTTTTTCATTTCAATATAATAATTTTATTCCTAATAAATTTTTTTATTACTATTTTTTTATTACCTTTTTACTATTTTTTATACTATTATTATACTAAAAATCCACAAGTATTAAATCATCTCCAATACATTTTATATTTTGCCATGGTATTATTATATCATTATTCTGATTAAAAAAGCTCATTAACTTATTTCCACCTGGTACTATTATAGAAGTAATTCTTCCTGTTTCCAAATCTGCACATACATCTTGAACATATCCCATCCTTCTCCCATCTTTTATATTTATAACTTCTTTATGTTTAAAATCCATTCCTTTATCCACAATATTTCCTCCTGTTTGTTTTCTCTCATATTATATATATGCAACTAAAACAAAAAATCGAACTTTGATTTTTTATTAATCCATTTTCTTAGTAACTGTATATAAAATACACAAATGCAAAAAGAATTCAGTATATTAGCTGAATTCTTTTTTATAAATCACAATAAACTGTATATGCTATTCTATTTTCCACTAACCAATTTAATTGTCATTTTTTTTCTAATTAATTTAGATTTAGATTTAGATTTTCAAATGGATTTTGTACATCTGGAATTTTAATTGGTTCTGCAGTTGATGGAGTAGTTGTTGATGGTGTTGTTGGTACAATTGTTGAAGGAAATGTTGGTATTATTGATGAAGGCATTGCTATATTTGTTGCCATTGTTTTTAAGTTATCACTTAAATTTTTAAAATATGCTTCTATCTCTGCTTTACTCATATTATTTAATATTGTTGCATTGCTGTTGTTTACTTCTTCAATTTCTACATTATCTGTATATTCTATTTGTGAATCTATATTAAAGCTCATCCCCATTTTGGGTGTATCTATAGATATTATAGATGTTGTATTATTGGTTCCAACGCCTACTTTTCCATTTGTTTTTACATCGAATGATATTTTTGCAACTTCTTTGTCTTCATTAAACATTGCCATGCTAATTAATGCTTTCTTTTCATTTCCATTTTGTTTTACATTATATGTCATATCCATCATTTTAACTAATTTCATACTTGGATATGCGCTGTAACGGCTTGTAGATTCAGCTCGTGCAGAATATATTACCGCATGATTGTTCCCGTTTTCTTCATAAAAATCTATTGCCATTATTGTTTGCCCAACAACTTTTAATTCCATTTTAGCTGTTTTTCCATTAGATTCATATACTATAAATTCTAACATTTGTGAATCGCCAACATTAGCTGTAGCTTCAGTGCTTACTTTTAATTGATTTGTAATTTGTTCTAATGATTGTTTTATTGTTTCTTTTGTTATTTTAGGAATTGTAAATTCTTTTTGTTTTGCATAAATTGATGTTGTATTACCTAATGATGTATTTCCTAATAGATTATTGGATAAAACTGGTTTACTATTAGCCATTGCTTGATATGATTCAAGTGATGTTTTTATTAATGGTGTTTCCATTATTTTATTAAGCTTTTCAACAATTATATCTAATGTTGTATCATCATCTTTAGCTGTGTTTAAAAGATTGTTTAATATATTGCTTAAATCTTTGCTTGTTATTTTTAATGAATATCCTGTTAAATTTTGTTCTTGACCATTTACTGTTTTATTTACATTATCTAGTTTTGTATAGTTTGAACTTGGAATGCTATCTTTTAAAACTTTTTTGTAAGTATTGCTTATTTTGTCTTGATTTTCTTTGCTAACATATAATAAGTCGTATAAATCAATTTCTTCTATTTTATTTGGTATAAATGACGCATTTACACCTAACTTTGCAACAAAATCTTTTAAATTATTGTTTTCTAAAGCAATAAATTTGTTATCTAGTAGGTCTGATTTAATTCCATATAAATCATTAGTTTTTACAAATTTTAAATCAGTTATTTTGTTATTTCCGTATTCTATGCCAATTGTACACGCAGCCTTTTTATCGTTTGGATTTGATTTTGTTTCTACATTAAGTTTTAGATCTTTTAAAGCTGAATATGCTGCTTGGTTTTTAACGCTTGACAAACTAGAGCCTTTGTCATTTAGCTCAAATCCAATTGTAGATTTGCTTGTAAATGATTTAGTTTGTGCATTTTTTAAGTCATCTAACATATCTTGATATGTGTAGTTCCCTTCTGTTGTAGCTGCTTTTCCTACATATTCATAAAATAATTCTTTTGTTTGTTTAAATAAGTCTGTGCAAAAATATAAATATGCAAATACAGCTCCTGCAATAACTAGTATTGATACAATACTTATTATTACAATCTTTTTCTTTGACATTTTCATTTTTTAATTCCCCCTTTTTTTCAACTTATGTTATTATATATTATTTGTTCTATTTTTTCAATATTTTTATTGTTTTTATTTATACGTTTTCTTAAGATGCGAAAGGGCACTCTTTTCCAACCTTGATACTTGCGCTTGTGAAATTCCTATTTCTTCTGCAACTTCCATTTGTGTTCTTCCTTCAAAAAATCTTTGATTAATTATCATCTTTTCTTTTTCGTTTAATTTAGACATTGCTTGATTTATTGTCATGTTTTCCGCCCATAACTCATCTGTATTTTTATTATCTTTTACTTGATCCATTATAAAAACATTTTCTTGCCCATCGTTAAACACTGGTTCTTGTAATGATAGTGGATCTTGTATTGCGTCTAAACTAATTGCAATATCTTCTTCTTGAACACCTAATTCTTTTGCTATTTCAAAAATGGTTGGTTCTTTTCCTTTTTCTTTTATAAAATGTTCTTTAAACTGCATAGCTTTATAGGCCAAATCTCTCATTGACCTGCTTACTCTTATGCTGTTGTTATCTCTTAAATATCTTTTAATTTCGCCTATAACCATTGGAACTGCGTATGTTGAAAACTGTACTCCTTGTGCTATATCAAAATTGTCAATTGCTTTGATAAGTCCTACACATCCAACCTGAAATAAGTCATCTGCATTTTCTCCTCTACCTGAAAATCTTTTTATTACACTTAATACTAATCTTAAATTTCCATTTATAAATTTGTTTCTTGATTCATTATCTCCTTTTTTTATTTTTACTAATAATTCTTCTTGTTCCTTTTTAGATAGTAGTGGAAGCTTTGATGTGTTTACACCACATATGTCTACTTTTTGAAACAAAGAAAAAACCTCCTTTTGGATTTTTTTATATTTTTTCCAAAAAGAAGTAGTTTATTCAGTAAAATAGTTTTACAGTTAAAATATATTAATTTAGATTTCTTCGAATGCGACCAGAGTAGCCTTAAAAACTTTTTATCTATCTATCCTATTTTACTATTTATATCTTTCTTCATCTTATTAATAATCTTTTTCTCCAAACGAGATATGTAGCTTTGAGAAATACCGAAGTTCATCTGCAACTTCCTTTTGGGTTTTCTCTTTTCCTGTAATAAAGCCAAATCTCATTTCCATTATATTTTTTTCTCTAGAATTTAATTTTAGAATTGCTGCTTTTAGTAGTTTTTTATCTACTTCATCTTCAATATTTCTAGATGTTATATCTGGATCTGTTCCTAATATTTCAGATAATAATAATTCATTTCCATCACCATCTTTATTTAAAGGTTCATCAATAGATATCTCACCCTTCATTTTATTGCTTTTTCTTAAAAACATTAGTATTTCATTTTCTATACATCTTGACGCATATGTAGCAAGCTTTATATTTTTATCTGATTTAAATGTATTTACACCTTTCATTAGTCCTATTGTTCCAATTGATATTAAATCTTCTATACCTATTCCTGTATTTTCAAATTTCTTTGCTATATATACAACTAACCTCAAGTTTCTTTCAACTAAGGTTTGTCTTGCTTGCAAACAATCTTCTGTTTCCAATTTTCTAATGCATTCTTCTTCCTCTTCTGGCTCTAATGGAGGAGGAAGAGTTTGACTTCCTGCAATATAGAAAATTGGTAAATAATCTATCTCGTTATTTTCATTTATGTATTTTGCGCATATTGTGTCTATTTTAGACTTTAACAAATCTTTTAAATTCATAGTTATATCCTCCTTGCTTTTTATCTAGCAAAATATATATTTTGCTTCTCTACATTAAATCAATCCCTATTAAAGCCTGATATTTTCCGTCTTTAGTAAGAGATTTATCATATATTCCAACAATTACTTTCTCCTTTTTGAAAGTATTTTGTTCATCATCTATTTCAACAAACGTAGGCTTAATACCTACTAGCATTCCATTTTGCTTACCTAATGAAGAAAATGGAATGAATTTTAATTTATTTATGTATTTTTCTTTAACTTCATCTGATATTTTTTCTAAATCACCTCCTAATATGTTTTCTATATTATCTAATAAGTCTTTTGGCAATATTTGATACAAAGCCGTTTTTTCGACTACTACTACAGAATTTCCTGTAAGTGGATCTTTTAACATATTTCCAGTATCTAACATTGCTTTTATTGTTATTTGTTGATTATCAATGTTTATTTTTATATCTTTTAAAATATCCTTTTTAGATATTTTGCTTTTTACTATTTTAAATGTAACTATTATTATTATGAATGCAACTATTGCTGCTAATATAACTGTTTTTAAAGGATATGTTCCTAAAAATAATCCGTTTTTCATTAAGATTTCTTGTGGTTTTATTACATATATTAATGCAAATGCAGCCCCTCCAAACACAAAGGATATTAAGTAAAAAACAAGTAGCTCTTTCCACATCTTTTTCATATTCTGTGGATTATATGCTACATAAACCATTAAAATTGATAATATAATCTTAACGAAGAAATTTGAATACATTTCAATTGTAATTGCATATGTTAATATCGTATATATTGCTCCAATTAGTCCAGCAATTATAAGCCTTATATGTTTTATTTTTATCTTCATTATTAAGCCGGTTGCAAGTAGTATTATATAGTTCATTATTAAATTTTCTATTAAAACTACATCAATATAAATAGTCAAAGTAAATCACCTTTTTACTTTATTAAGTATAAATATATTATTTATACTTTTAATAACTAAGTGAATTATAATATAGTAATCTTGCAAAATCTGTCTTTTCTTATTGTAGAAAAAAAGAAATAATCGAACAATTTCGACTATTTCTTTTTATATATATAAATCTATTAGTTAAAACTCTAAAACATCTACTTTAATAATTATAAAAAACGGTCAATTGATAACCGGAACCAATTGACCGTTTTATATTATTTTTGTTTTTTTCTTAAAAATGGTGGAATATCTAAATCATTTTGTGATGATACTATGTCTGAATTTGATGGAATAGAGTTTATTTTCTTTTCCCAAGTTTTAGATACTAAATTATCTACACCAATGCTAGATATTGTTTCATTTTTTTCAAATCCTGTAGCAATAACTGTGATTTGTATTTCATCTTCCATACTAGGATCTGTAACTGTACCAAATATGATGTTTGCTTCTGGATCTACACTTCTTTGTACTAATTCTGCAGCTGTATTTACTTCATGTAATCCTAAGTTTTCTCCACCTGTAATGTTGATAATAACTCCTCTTGCTCCTTCAATAGATGTTTCTAGTAATGGGCTTTCGATTGCTTCTTTAGCTGCATCTTCTGCTCTATTTTCTCCAGATGCTCTACCAACACCCATGTGTGCCATTCCTGTATTTAACATTATTGTTTTAACATCTGCAAAGTCTAAGTTTACAAGTCCTGGTACAGCAATTAAGTCTGATATACCTTGTACACCTTGTCTTAATACATCATCTGCCATTCTAAATGCTTCGATGATAGATGTTTTTCTATCTATAATTTGTAGTAATTTGTCATTTGGAATTACTACTAATGTATCTACTTTTCCTTTTAAGCTTTCAATTCCACGTTCTGCTTGAGATAATCTTTTCTTTCCTTCAAATGTAAATGGTTTTGTAACAACACCTATTGTTAATATTCCCATTTCTTTTGCTGTTGAAGCAACTATTGGTGCAGCACCTGTACCTGTTCCTCCACCCATTCCGGCTGTAACAAATACCATGTCTGCTCCTCTTAATACTTCTGCTATTTCTGATTTACTTTCTTCAGCTGATTGAGCTCCAATATCTGGGTTTGCACCAGCTCCTAATCCTCTTGTTACTTTTTCTCCAATTTGGATTTTTGTACTTGCTTTTGATGTTTGTAATGCTTGTCTATCTGTATTAACTGCAATAAAATCTACACCTTTTATTCCAGAATCAATCATTCTGTTTACAGCATTATTTCCTGCTCCACCTACTCCTATTACTTTAATTGTGGCTGTTCCATCCATCATTGTTAAATTGTTATCGTCATATTCCATCATTTAGTTTTTCCTCCCTTAATTTTTATATTTATTTTAAAATTTAATAACTACTTTTGGGCTATTAACTATAGAAAAAATCTTTTACTTTTTCTATAAAGTTTTTGAAAAAGTTATTATTAGATTGTGCATCAATGCTACTTGATACTGTTCTTGCAAATGGTTTTGCGGCTATGTACCTAACTAAAGCATAACTTGTCCTAAAGTTTGGCCTTACTGTACTTACTGCTCTACCAGTTGATATTTTAACAGGAATATTTAAGTTAATTTTCCCTGCTACATCACTTTTATTAATGTTTACTATTCCTTGACCAGTTAATATTACATTATTAATTTTTGGTTTTAATCCTTGATTTGTAATATCTTTGTTTATTATAGAAAACATTTCTTCAATACGTGCTTCTATTATTTCTATCAATTCTGAACTCTTGATAATTTTATTTTTAGTTGAATCTTTGCATGTATTTAAAATAATATCATTGTCATTGTCTATAAAAGATTTTAATGCTAAGTTATATTGCCTTTTTAATTTATCTGCTTCTTCTTCAGATATATTTAATACTAAAGCAATATCGTTTGTAATGTTATCTCCTCCTACTGGAATTGAATTAGTGTAAAGAAAAGTTTCTCCCTCGAATACACCTATATCAATATTTCCAGCCCCAATGTCTAACAACATTATATTATCATGTAGTTCATTTTTGTCTAATAACAAATTTCTCTCGGCTAGCGTTGTAGGCACTATACCATCAATTTCTAATCCTGCTTTTCTAAATATTGAATTTAATGTTCTTACATATTCTTTTTCCGCAAGTATTATTTGGGCACTTAATGTAAAACTTGAGCTTAAACTTCCTACAGGATCTTGTACAACTGTTCCATTTTCAAGAGTTATTTTGTCTATTACAATATCAACTAAAGCTTGTTCTTCTGGCACTTCTATATCTTTTAATTGACTTATTGCTCCTTGTAAATCTTTTGCAGTTATACCAGAATACTTGTCTTTTACCTCTTTTACTATGCTATTTTGTACTATAGTTATATATTTACCTGGAATAGTTACATATGCTGAATTAATCTTTAAATTTGTTTCATCTTCGGCATCTTTAATAGTTTTTGATATACTCAAACTAATTTCATCTTCGTTAATAATCTTACCTTTTTTTAGTCCACTACATTTACATGATGTACTGCTTATAGTCTCTATTTGTCCAAAGTTGTTGACTTCGCCTACAACAGTGCAAACCTTGGTAGTTCCTATGTCAATACCTACTATGATATCTCCTATAGCCAAGTTAATTCCTCCATTTTCCAAGTAATAAATTTTCTAGTGATATTTATAATATATTTTAAAAAATTTGTCAATAGAATTTGTAATATTTTTGTAATAATTTTGTATTATTTTTGTAATAATGTTTTAAAAGCTTAATATGTCTTGTTTATAAGCACATGCAAAAGATGAATTAAATTTTAAAATGCTAAATATATATTCTGAGAGTTGTCATGTGGGGACCGGCCAAAAATTCTTAAAATCCTAAAAGGATTTTAAGAATTTCTAAGTTTAGGAGATCCGGAAAGAATATATATTTAGCACTATTATTATAAAAATTTTTTTTATATTATCCTTCTTTATTATCTTTCTTAGAAAATTTCTTACTCCATTTTTCAACATAATATCTACGAATTATTCCCAAGTTTACAAACATTCTTCCAACAAAAACAACTATTGCTGCCAAATAAATATCTACATTTAGTTTTTCTCCAAGCATTTTTAAAAGTATTGCAAGTATTGCATTTCCAAAGAATCCAGATATAAATATTTTTATATCAAATTTTTTATTTATTACTGATGCAATTCCTCCAAAAACAGAATCTAATGCTGCAACAACTGCTATTGCTAAATAACTAGAATATGTATAAGAAATCATTGGAGCATTCATTCCTAGTATTGCTCCTAAAATACATCCTAAAATAATTGCTATTATTATCATAAAAATCTTCCCCTTCTATTTTTTATTATTTGTATAATTATAAAACTACCATATTTCTTTATTAAATACAGCCTTTAAATATATTTACTTAATTATTTTCGTCTTCTTGTATATATTTTGTAGTAATATCTCCATTATATTTTTTTACTAATACATTGTCTTTTTGTGTTATTGTTACTTGATGACCTATATTTTTTAATCTTTCAGCATATCCACCATTACCTAATAATGAACTTTCTAAATGAGATTTATTTCCTATTGCTTTTATTACATATGGTGCTAAAATTCTTTGTCCATTTATCTTTATAAAAGAATATTGAATGTCTACTATATCTGTCATTGGCAAAATTCTTTCTTCATTTATTGATATTGCTTCTGCTCCTGCATATTTTAAAGAATTTACAATACTTAATAAATCACTGTCTTTTATTCTTACAAAATCATCATCCTTATTCTCGTTAATTACTATTTCTATCCCTTCACCCTCTACATCTGTTTTTCCTAATAGTAAATTTGCTTCTTCTAATTCAGTTTTTACTAGTGCAGATGTTTCTATATCTGATGTCTTTTTATCTGCATACTCTTGTATTTTATCTTTTACTTCTTTATATTGATTTTGAGCTTCTTCATATTTTTGTTTCCAACTAGCTAGTTGTTCTTGTAACTCTTCTTCTCTCAAGTTTTCTATTGATGTTATATCTGTTTCATTTACCAGCTTAAACTGCATACTCATTACACAAGCAAGTGCAAAAAAAGCAATTGCAACTGTAAATATCATAGTTATTTTGCCTTTTTTCATTATCATCTTCCTTTCTCTATTTACTTTTTCTAAAAATTTACATGTCTATTAATTACTATATCAATTTTCTATAATGCTTATATAAATGTTTATATCCCTTATTCTTGGCTTTCTACTGTATGTCCATATTTTATTTCTAGCTTTCCAGAATACTTTGGTATTGTAATATCATTTGATTTTTCTAAACTTACACCTATGTCATATTTTTTTAGATATTCCAAATAACCACCTGGTCTATCAAGAGCAGCTAAGCTTTCTGGTAATCCAATTGCTTTTATTACAAAAGGAGAACCTACTTTTTCTTTATTAATACTAATAACATTTCCATCACATGATATTGCAGTTGTTGATACTATTCTTTGATCATTTATAGATATTGCTTCTGCCCCTGCATTTTTTAATTCATTTATTACACTTAATACGTCTCCATCATGAACAATTATATCATTTAAATTTAGTACTTTATCTGAACTTTTTTTACTATCTTGTAGTGTTACAATAACCCCTGGTCCTTTCACTTCTGCTAATCCAATCAATTTATTTGCATTATTTATTTGAGCTTCCTGTTCTTCTAGCACACTATTATTTTGAGTTGCCTTTTTTCTTTCTTCTTCAAGCTTTTTCTCTTCTTGAGTAATGTTTTGATATATGTTATCATATTTTTCTTTATACTTTAATACTTCTGCTCTTAAATTGTTTTCCTCATATGTTTGAGCTACCTTAACATTTGAGTTTTCTACTGTTCTTATTTGTAAACAAATTCCAAATGTTAATGCAACACACATTAATCCTAGTACTATACTAATTTTGGTCTTGTTCATCTATTTTCCTCCTTTTTATACTTTTTCTCTAAAATATGCTTTAAATTTATTAGAAAAGTCGCCGTCTACATATATTGTTCCTTCTTTATCAACTTCATATTTTTCAACAATTTCTTTTATATAAAGAATTTTAGTATTTAAATTACTTCCATCACCTAAATATGCGTCTTTCTTATCATTTGCAAAATGTATAATATATTGTGTTTTATCAGAAATATCTATTCCTGTTATTTTTTCCGATATTTCGTTTTCTTTTGCTACTTTTATTATTTGAATTGCTATTTCTAATTTCTTTAAATCTTTTTTATCAAGCCTGTTTCCAGGTTGAATATTTTCTTCTGGAGTTTCTATTCCCTCTAAAACTTTTACTCCTGCTGTATCTTCTGTTATTTCTAATATGTATCCTTGATTATTAATAAATGCATAACCATTTAAAAATTTTATACAAAAATCTCTATTTCTCTCTTTTACTTTTAGTTTAACAGTACTTGGTAATTCCCTACTAATTTCCACGCTTTCAACATAAGGATCTTCTTTTAAATGTGTTTCTACATCTGCCTTTAAGAATCTAAATATATTTTGATCCTTTTTTAAACCTGACAAACTAACTATTTTTTCTGCTGATAAAATTTGATTATTCTCTACTTTTATTTCTTTAATATTAAATAATGGAGATGTAAAAGTAAATATAACTCCAATTATAATAATTGCTGCAATGCTTGTCCATTTTATTATTTTATTAATTTTCTTTCTTTTTTTAGAGGATTTTTTGTTTTGTTGTTCTTGTATTTTTTTATTTCTATTAATTTCATTTTGTCTGCTTCTATTTACCATACTAATAGCTGATTCAATATCATCCTCAACGTTCTTAGGCGGATTTCTCATTATTATTCTCATTCCTTTCCTAAGGTACAAACTTAAGCTTGGAAACTATGTAAATAATTTTCCAAACTTTCACCTCTTTAATCTAAACTACTTCGATATTGTATCACATATTGATACTATTTTGCTATAGTTTTGAAAAATTTTTTTGAAAGTATAATAAATTGTTACAATTCACAGCTAAAATAGAAAAAAAAAATATAATATATTAATTTAGAAAACCGCGCAGCGCTCAAACGGAGCGAAGCGAAGTGCGGTTGAAGAAGCCGACATCCTAGTATCATTTTAATATGGAGGCTTCGACAGCAAGGTTTTCAAAAATTAATATATTATATTTTTTTAATATCTTTTCCTAAAGTTTGCTTTTAAACATACTTTTGTAAATCATAACAATAGATTATGGTTTTAAGAATCAATTAAACTTATATCAGCACCAATACTTCTTAGTTTTTTATCAAAGTCTTCATATCCACGTAAAATATAATCAATGTTTTCTATAACAGTTTTTCCTTTGGCAGACAAACCCGCTATTACTAAAGCAGCTCCACCTCTTAAATCTGTTGCATTAACACTTGCACCATAAAGTTTTCTCGTTCCTTTTATAATAGCACTTCTCCCCTCTACTGTTATTTTTGCACCCATTTTTATTAGTTCTTGTGTGTACTTGTATCTATTTTCAAAAATAGTTTCAATCATAATCGATGTACCTTTTGCAATTGTTAAAATAGCAACAAATATTGATTGCATATCTGTTGGAAATCCAGGATAAGGCATTGTTTTTATTTCTAATGGTTTAAGTTTTTTATTAGAACTAATATGAATTTTATTTTTTCTCACCTCTAATTTGCATCCCGCTTCTTCTAATTTAGCAATTACTGGCGTAATATCATTTGGATTTACTTCATCTAATGTAATATTACCGCCTACTATTGCTGCCAAACACAAAAATGTTCCCGCCTCTATTCTATCTGGCATTATATTATAGCTTACATCTTTTAACTGTTGCACACCTACTATTTCTATTTGGTTTGACCCCGCTCCTTTTATTTTTGCACCCATTTTTATTAAAAAGTTTTGTAAATCAACTATTTCTGGTTCTCTAGCTGCATTAATTATTACTGTTGTTCCTTCTGCTAAAACACTTGCTAGAATTAAATTCTCTGTTGCTCCAACACTTGGAAAATCCAAATTAATTTGTTTTCCAACTATTTTTTCAGCCGTACATTTTATTTGTCCATATTGTTTTTCAATATTTATACCTAATTGTTCAAATCCCTTTAAATGTAAATCTATTGGCCTTGCTCCTATATCACATCCACCTGGATATGAAAACATAGCCTTTTTATATTTTCCTAGTAAGCTGCCTGCTAAAATCACAGAAGAACGCATTTGATGCATTAAATCCTCTGGAATTCCAAATTTATTAATTTTACTAGAATCTATAATAATTTTTTTATTCTTTTTTTCTACTTTGCATCCTAACTCTCTTAGTATTTCAAACATCATTTGGGTATCATGAATGTTAGGTACATTATATAGCGTGGTCTTTCCTCCATTTAATACACTTGCTGCAATTATTGGAAGTGAAGCATTTTTTGAACCTGATATTCTTACAGTTCCCTCTAATCTTTTTCCACCTTTTATTATGTACTTTGGCATTTTTAATTCCACCTTTCACTTAATGCTTGAAATAAAAAAGAAACCAAACATTAATATATTTTTTCTATATACTATGTTTGGTTTGCATAAATAGTGAATGTAGAATTCTTAATCTATTTTTTCATTCTTTTCATTTTATCTAAATACATCTCCAAGGCTATTTCTGGTGTTGCTGTTCCAGTAAACGCTTTGATAGGTGCAAATTCATCCTCTTTTTTTACTTCCATTAAAGTAAATTTATCATAGTTTTTAAAAACATCAAATATAAACTTTTCAAATTTAAAAGAATTTGGTGTTTCAGCAACAACTTTCATTCCTTCATCATTAATATAGTCATTTTTCTTATATGCTCTATGATATGGTAAATCATAATCCATTGAATCTAGAAAAGCTTCTTTTGTAAATAAATGTGCTAGAATATTTATCTGATTATAATTGTATTTTTCATCATTATTTTTTGAATATTTCATTTCTTCTGTTAAATTATTTGGATCTATTATATTAGGCCTTCCATCTACATTAGCAAATACCCAACCTGTATCAACTACATTTTCCTTTGCAATAGACTTACTAGCAACTTGCGATTTATTATATTCTGCAATTCCAATAAATAGAGGGTCTATTGTTTCAAGCAAAATATTATCAACTCCTGATATTGAAATGTATTTGATATGCTCAAGAGTATTTGATAATTCTGCTTTTTTAAAAGCATTAAATACATCCCCATTTCCATTTGAACTTTCTTTTATACTATAAATACTATTTAAAAATACTTTCCCTTCTACATCTAAAATAGGTAATTTGTTTTGTTTAAAGAAATATATTTTTTCTTTTGGATAACCAAAGTAATTTTTTTCTTCAAAATAGTTTTTGGTTTGATTATCATTATCAATATTTGTCATAATATACCAATTTAAGTATACTCCATATTTTTCCTTTGCATTTTTTAATTTATCACACAAAAATTCAAATAAAGATTTTTTTGGCGTTGTATCTAACTCATAGCATCCCTTTGGTCCCTTTATTCCAAGCCTTGTTCCTTGGCCACCAGCAAGTGTTATAACTGCTAACTCTCCTTTTTTTATAACCATTTCTCCTAATGATATATAAAAATGTTTTTTGATTTCATCTAAATCAAAACCTGCTATGTAGTCTATTGGAGAAATACTTGAAATCTCAATTGTATCATCTTTAAATGAATTATCATATAGTCTTTTCATTTGTTCAAAGTCAGTATTAAGAATTTGATTTACTAATACTTCTTTTTCTTCATTATTTAATTCTTCATAAAAATCTAGTAAATGCTCTTGTTTATACTTTGCTAATATGAGCTTTACTTCTTCTAATTTTTTATCCATAGTTTTTTCGATATTAAAATATCTTTTCTCCTTTTATTTATAGTTACTGCTTGCTGTTTCTAATGAATATATAAATCTATCTCTATTTGGCATATCAGATTTTTCTAAGTATTCAATTTCTTTTTTTATATCATAAGGAACACGCACAGTACAAATCGATATTGAAGATAAATCTTTTGAGTTATATTCACCTTCTATAATACTATATGAAGCTAATGTCGAAAAATTGTTAGTCTTATCCTCTTTATCTCCATTATTTAACATTTCATTTGGAAATCCGACACTTCCTGGATTAAATATTAATTTATTTTTGTATCTGAATAAATTAGGTGTATGAATATGTCCATACCCTACTATGTCTGGTATTGGATCGTCTTTAGATTTTCCAATAAATTCAGTATTTTCAAACATAAAATCAAATTTGTATATTTCTGGATATAGTTTTGTTTGATTAGAATAAACTGGATTGCAAATATCAATTAGGCTTTTGGGAGATGCGTGAAAAAGCCTTACTAAATGTCCACTCATATAGAAATCATAACAAATTGGTAATGAAGCTAGAAACTTTGCTCTTTCCTCACCAATCTTCATTCTTGACCAAAATTTTCTTTCCAATGCATGGTCTCTAGCAATTGCTTCATCACAATTTCCTTTTAAGACTACTTCACAGTTTTCCTTTATTTTGTCTATTACTAAATCTGGATTTGCACATTTTAACACTAAATCACCAAGACAGAAGATTCTTTTTATCCCTCTTGATTCAATGTCATTAAGCACTGCTTCTAATGCAGTTATATTTCCATGTATGTCACTGATTATTGCAATTTTTTCCATTCATATCTCCTTAATTTTGTATATTATTTAACTATTTTAAAATTACATAACTATTAATTAAGATTATATCATAATAGATTTAGAAATGAAAGAAAAAAAAATAAAAAATGCATATAAAATCAATTTAGATTTATACGCATTTTGCAAAAGCAATAAAATTAGTTTTTATATACACTTTCAGGAGCAGAATTTTGATAATATTTTGCAATTAATTCATCTAGTTCGACACTAATTTTATATATAATAGCATAATCTTGACCGGTAATTATACTGTTATTTAGTTTTTCTCTTAATTTACAAATTTCATCATTTAACATTTTCTAATCTCCTTTTTTATTATTTTTTGTTCTTTACATTTATAAATTACCATATTTTTACACTCAAGTCAATGAAATTTGTCATATTTTCAAATCTTTCGTATGTGCTTTTTCTAGCTATTTTGACAGCATTTGACAAATAAAAACAGCATAAGTTTTTTATACATAATTTATGCTGTTTTTTTACATTATAATCATTATTATAATACTTCAAAATACGTATAACTTTTAAAGTATTATTTATTTTTTATTAAAGAAAGCACCATTTTATTACTATTAAATAATTCTTTTGCAATTTGATTTGTATAATCTATATTTACTAAATCAATTTGTTCTAAATATTCAAAACTGTTTATTCCTTTAAAATAGTCTGCTAAAAACATTTTAGATATATCTTCTACATCATTATATTCTTTTACATACAAGCCATAAATCTTCTTTTTTATTCTTTCAAAGTCATCCTTATTTAATCCATTTGATATAGTTTTTTCCGCTTCTGCCTTAAATTTTTCATACACTTTTTCCGGATAATTTGATTGACCAGATATTATTGCATGTGCATATTTATTAGTAAATTCATAATCTATACTTGGTGTTCCAAAAATTGTACCATCACTATATAATTCTTGATAAAACTTTGAACTCTTTCCAAATAAAACATTTAACAAAATTTCTATTGCAATATGTCTTTTTACTTTTTCTTTTTCATCTGCCACAACATCTTTAATCCCAATTGAATAAAGGCTTTGGCTTACTTCCATTTTTTGTTCAATTTTATCTTTTACAATAGTTTCTGGCTCATCTGGATAGATTCTTTTTATCTCACCATTAGCACTTTTTTTAACTAATCTGTTTTTTACCTCTTGAAGTATTTTTTCTGGTTCAAAATCTCCACATATAACCATTGCCATATTAGATGGATTATAAAATGTATTGTAGCATTTATATAAAATGTCTTTGTCTATTTTGCTAATAGTTTCTATAGTACCTGTTATATCTATTTTTACAGGATTGTTGTGATACATTGCTTTCATAGTATTTAAATAAACTTGCCACTCTGGATAGTCGTCATACATCATTATTTCTTGACCAATTATACCTTTTTCTTTTTCAACATTTTCATCTGTAAAATAAGGATGTTGAACATAATCCATAAATTCGTCTAAAGCTTCATAAAAATTATCTGTACAACTATATAAATATGCTGTGTGATCATTTGTTGTATAAGCATTGGCTTCAACTCCTAAAGCTGTTAAAGTATCTAAACTATTTATACCACTTTCTTGTTCAAACATTTTATGTTCTAAGAAATGAGCAACTCCTTCTGGTACAACAGTTTCTTCTTTTTCTCCAGGTACAATAAAAGTACTATCATTTGAACCATAATTTGTACCCCAAATTATATATTTTTTAAGCAATCCTGGTTTTGGAATAATCAGAACTGTTAAGCCATTTTCTAGCTTTTCTATATATAGCTTTTCTTTTACTTTTAAGTTTTCTATAATTTGCATTTTTAAAAACTCTCCTTTAATTTGGTTATTTATAAAATCAAATATATTAAAATAAAGCGACGCGCAGTTTGGAAGGAGAATATGAAACTGTTAAAAACTTGTTTTTATACAGTTTCAATTCGACGATAAGTCGAGGAGCGGCTATTTTAATATGTTTGATTTATAAGTTAATTTCTTAAAAAATAAATGGTATTAATACTTACATTTTTAGCAATGTCTATAATGTTTTGTTTATTAACACTTTCAACATTTTTAATATACTCATTAATTGAAATAGGTACGTTTGAAAGCTCTTGTCCAAAGTAAAAAGTTATTTGAGTATCTTGTTCATCATCAATTGTTTTTATGCTTGCTATAATACCTTTTTTGCTGTTTTCTATATCGTCTTCTGTAAAATCGCCATTTTTCATATCTTCTATCTGTTTCTTAATTATTTCTAACGCCTTTTTATAATTTTCTATTTCAATTCCGCATTTTATAAAAATATTACTTTTAAAACGCACATAGCTTGAACTAGCTACATAAGCAAGATTAGCTTTTTCTCTTACATTTTGGAATAATTTAGAATTAGCTGATCCTCCTAAAATGCTATTAAATAATAAAGCATCATATTTTAATTCTTCATTGCTTAGGTTAACATCTAAGCCTAAAATTAGCTTTCCTTGCGTTACATCCATTTTTTCAATTATTTCTTTTGGCTCAGTATTTTTCTTATTATTTAGCTCTGCTTTTTGAAATTCGCCATTTCTTTCGCTAAGTTGTTTAATATTTTCATTATTCTTTACTAATTCGTCTAGTTGGTCATCTATAATTCCTGATACAAATATATCAATTTTACAATTTGAAATAAGATTTTGGTAATAATTATATAAATCTCTTGCCGTAATACCTTCTAAATCTTCTATATAACCATATTTATAAAGGCCATAACTTTCGCCTTTATACATTTCTTCTATACATCTATCTAAAGCATATCTTGACTTGTTATCTATTTTTCCTTCAATTAATTGCTTTATATTGTTTTTCTCTTGTGCAAGATATTCTTCCTTAAATGCATTATTTTCAATATATGGATTAAAAACTATATCTAATAAAGTTTCTAAGGATTGTTTCAACATATCATCCTTTGTTTGTGGAATAAACTTGTCATTTACAGTTTCTATATAAAACTTTAAGACTTGGTTATTTCCAGTTTTATCTAAACCACAATCAAAGCTCCCTCCATACATTTCTTCCATTTTCTTACTTATTTCTTCTTGGCTTGGTAAATTCATTGTTCCTCTTCTTAATATTGAAGATATTAAAGCATTTTTAGTTACATTTTCTCTGTTTAATTTAGTTGTTAAAAAAATAGCAAATAAGTTTGTTTTGAACTTGTTGGTATCTATTTTATGCAAGGTAATTCCTTGTTTTATAATTGCTTTTTTATAATTCATGTTTGTAATCTCCCTTCAATTGAATAGTATATTACATTTTACCAATTTTATACAATAGGTATTTTTAAAATTTTTTAAAACGGTCAAAGTAAACCCGGAACCAATTGACCGTTTTTTTCAAAAACAAAAAAAGTTCAAGTAAAATACTTAAACTTTTATATGTACTAACTAAAATTTTCTTTTTCTTGCAGCCTCTGATTTCTTTTTTCTCTTAACGCTAGGTTTTTCATAATGTTCTCTTTTTCTTACTTCTTGTAATACTTCGTTTCTTGCACATTGTCTTTTAAATCTTTTTAGTGCGTCTTCTATATTTCCATCCTTTACTCTTATTTCTGACATTTAATTCCCCTCCTTCCAGATATACCTACCTTGTATACTTGGGATCTCTGCTATAATGTTTATTGTTACTATGTAATTATACTTAAATCAATTTAGTTTGTCAATACCTAAGCTTATTTTTTGTTATATTTTATTGACTTTTTAGTATTAGTAATATATAATATTTCAAAAGGAGGGAAAAATATGGATATGTTTAGACAAAAAAAATATTTAGGAATTGCTGGTAATGCAATAACAATTGTTGGTTTATTCTTACCAATTTTAAACGTTAGTGGAGCTAACTTTATTAGTTCATTTCCTGGAATATTAATATTAATTTTATCTGTATTATCATTACTTATTATTTTCTCAGATAAACTAAGCGCAAATGTACCATTTTTTGAGAAATTAAAGAATCAAAAATTAACATTAATATGCACTGGTATTTCAGCTGTTTTATTAATCGTTAACATTATGAATGCTTCTGCAATTATGGCTTTTGGAAGAGCATTCGGTGTTTCTTATGGTATAGGTGTATGGGCAATGGGTATTGGTTTAGTTGTTTCAGCTATTTATCCATTCTTATATAAAGGAGAATAATATAAATTTTAATACTAGTATTAAAAAAGCATACTTTAGTATGCTTTTTATTATGCACTTTTTAATTCTAATCTTAATTTATCTGCAATCATTGCGATAAACTCACTATTTGTTGGTTTTCCTTTAGCTGCAGAAATTGTATATCCAAATATATTTTCAACTGCTTCTTGTTGGCCTCTTCCCCAGGCTACTTCTATTGCATGGCGAATTGCACGTTCTACTCTACTTGGTGTTGTTGAAAATTTATGTGCAATTTGAGGATATAGGCTTTTTGTAATTTGGTTTATTACATCAATATCATTTACAACCATTATTATTGCTTCTCTTAGATATTGATAACCTTTTATATGTGCAGGTACTCCAACCTCATGTATTAAATTTGTAACTAAAGCTTCTAAATTTTCTTCACTATTATCATTGCTTTTAGCTGTTGCTATATATTGACTTTTTAACTCTCTTCCTACAAAACTATTGTTATTATTTGGCTTATAATACTTAAGTTCCCTAATTCTTTTAATCAATAATTCTATATCAAATGGTTTTACAACATAATATTCTGCTCCCAAATTAATTGCTTGTTGTGTTATTTTATCTTGTCCTACTGCTGAAAGCATAATACACATTGGGTAGTTATCTTTTTTTATTTCACTAATTTTTTCTAAAACTCCTAAACCATCTAAATGAGGCATAATAACATCTAATAGTACAACATCAGGTGTTATGTTTTTAAGCAATTCTACCGCTTCAATTCCATCTCTAGCCATCCCTACTACTTCCATATCTTCTTGATTTCCTAAATAATTTGATAAAGTTCTACTAAATTCTTGATTGTCATCTGCAATCAAAATTGAAATTTTGTCTTTCATTTCGTTTTCCTCCTAAATATTTTATAATCTTTTGCTTTTACATTTAGAATTATAATATATTTAGGATTATTTGCAATAAAAAACTGGAAAATTTTTCCAGTTTTTTTATAAAAGTATTATTATAATTTACTTTTTGTGATTATTTTTTTACCAAAAAATTCTAAACTATTTATAGAAATATTTTTTTCTTCATAATCCTTTAAAAGTCTGTCTTTTTTATCTTCTTCCATTGATATTTTACAAACTATATTTTCTAAATATTGAGTATTTATTATATTAATATCATTTGTTCTACAGTAATATTGGAATTTTTCAAAATTGTTGTAATTTAAGCTAACTTCGGCTTCAACACCAATGGCTATTTTTACTTTAGTAGCTACATTTATCGCACCTGAAGTAGCATCTGAATAAGCTCTAACAAGTCCTCCAGTTCCTAATAAAATACCGCCAAAATATCTAGTAACTATAATTAACACATTGCATAAATTGTTCTTTTGTAGAATGTTTAGCATTGGTGTACCGGCAGTTCCAGAAGGTTCCCCATCATCACTAGATTTATCAATAATTTTATCATTTTTCAAAACCCTATATGCTATGCAATTATGCCTTGCATCATGAAACTTCTTTTTAAATTGTTTTATAACATTTTCTGCTTCTTCTTGGCTTTCTACATATATTAAATTTGCAATAAATTTTGACTTTTTTTCCGTTAAAACATATTCTGTATTTTGTTTAATTGTTGTTAATTCTTGCATAATTTATCCTTCCTTCTGGTCAATTGGCGGTCAATTGGCGGTCAATTGGTTCCGGGTTTGTTTTGACATAACGACGAAATTTTTCAATTATTTTTCAAACTATTTTCCTGCAGTAAAACCAGTAGAATATGCAATTTGAAGATTAAAACCACCAGTATATGCATCTACATCAATTATTTCACCAGCGAAATATAATCCTTTAACTATTTTAGATTCCATTGTTTTAGGGTTTATTTCTTTAACATTAATTCCACCACTTGTAATTATTGCTTCTTCAATTGGTCTAAAATCTTTTATATGTAAAACAAAGTGTTTAAGTTCTTGTACTATTTTTCTACGTTCTTCTTTTGTTATTTCATTTACTTTCTTTTCTGGGTTAATACTTGTGTTTTCAATTATTACTGGTATTAGCTTTTGAGGTAAAAGTTTATCTAAACTATTTTTAAATTGTTTATTATTTAATTCTTTAAAGTCTCTTAAAACCCTATTATCAAGTTTTTCTTCAGTTAGTGCTGGTTTAAAATCTATTCTTAACTCTATATTTTTGTTTTTAAGTAAATCTTCTATATTTTTATATCTTACCAGATGGGCAGAACCACTTAAAATTGTTGGACCTGATACTCCAAAATGTGTAAAAAGCATTTCTCCAAAATCATTGTAAATTGTTTTATTCTTTGCTTTGTCTATTATATTTATTTCAACATTTTTTAAACTTAACCCTTGTAATGATCTTACTTCTTCTTTTTCGTAGCATTCTAATGGAACTAAAGATGGCCTTATATCAGTAATTGTGTGTCCCAATTTTTTAGCCAATTCATAGCCATCACCTGTTGAACCTGTACTAGAATAACTTTTTCCACCAGTTGCAATTATTACTTTATCTGCATTTATTGTTTGTTTATCTGTTTTTATTATAAATTTATTTCCATCGGTGTCGTGTTCACTTGGCAATATTTCTATAACTTTTGTATTTAACAATATTTTAACATTCAATTCTTTTAATCTTTTAATAAAACAATTTAATACATCTTGAGCTCTATCAGTTACTGGAAAATATCTATTTCCTCTTTCTTCTTTTACTTTTATTCCTTTACTATCTAAAAAATTAATAATATCTTGATTTGTATAATTGTTAAAACTACTATATAAAAACATGCCATTTCCTGGTATGTTTTTTATAAATTCAGACATGTCTAAAGAAGATGTAATGTTACACCTTCCTTTTCCTGTAATACAAAGCTTTCTTCCTAAACTTGGCATTTTTTCAATTATTGTTACTTCATTTTCATTTTCTGCAGAGGTAATTGCTGCCATCATTCCAGCAGGTCCTCCACCAATTACAATGACTTTCATAATTCTCCTTTTTTAATCAGTCAGTTAGTTCCGGTCAGTTTAAACCAGGAACCAATTGACCGTTTTCAATTAAATCTGTCAATTTAAACCTGGAACCAATTGACCGATTCATTTCTTGAATAGCTTTTAAAATTCCATACTTTCCATATTCATAAGTTAGTCCACCTTGTAAGTAAGCAATAAAAGGCTCTCTAATTGGTCCATCACAACTTAGTTCTATTGTTGAGCCTTGTGTAAAGGTTCCTGCTGCCATTATTACTTTGTCTTCATATCCTCCCATATCACCTGGTTCTGGAGATACATTTGAATCGATTGGTGAGCCTTTTTGTATTCCTTGACAGAATTTTATTAGTTTTTCTGAACTTCCCAAGGCAATTGTTTGAACTATATCTGCTCTTGCTTCGTTCCATTTTGGTTCTACTGTGTATCCTAAATCTTCTAATATTGCACTTGCAAATACTGCTGTTTTTACGCTACTTGCTACAACTTGTGGTGCAAAGAATAATCCTTTTAAAAATTGTGTGTTTTGGTTTAAAGATGGGCCAATTTCTTTACCAATTCCAGGTGCAGTAAGTCTTTCAGCGCATTGTTCTATTAAGTCTTTCTTACCTACAATATATGCTCCACTTGTTGCAATTCCTGCTCCTAAGTTTTTCATTAAAGACCCAACTGCTATATCTGCTCCAACTTCTATTGGTTCTTTATCTTGTACAAATTCTCCATAACAGTTATCTACCATTATTATTACATCTTTATTGACTTTTCTAATTTCTTTAATAATAGCTTCAATTTTTTCTATTGTTAAACTCTTTCTTGTTGAATATCCTCTTGATCTTTGAATCTCAACTAATTTGATATCTTGTTTTGATAATCTTTCAACTATTTTTTGAGTATCAAATTCACTATTTATTAAATCAATTTCTTCATATTTAACGCCAAAATCTTTTAATGAGCTTTTGCTTGGATTCTCTCCTAAACCTATTACTGTTTGAAGTGTATCATAAGGTGCACCTGTAATACTTAACATTGTGTCATTTGGTCTCAATAATCCTGATAGTGTTATTGCTAAAGCATGTGTTCCAGATATTAATTGTGCTCTAACTAAGCTATCTTCTGCTTTAAATACTTTAGCATATATTTCTTCTATTTTATTTCTTCCTGGTTCATCAATTCCATAACCAGTTGCTGAATTTAGATGTGTCTCACACAAGTTGCATTCTTGGAACGCACTAATTACCTTATAACTATTTACTTCACATATTTCATCTATTTCTTTAAACTTACTTGATATTTTTTCTTCTACCTTTTTTGATATTTCTACTAATTCTTTATCTATTCCATATTTTTCTAACATTTTTGTTTCTCCTTTAACACTACTATTTTACTACATTTTAACATTTTTGGCAATATAAATAGGCTAAATAAAAAACCACTACATTAATTAGTGGTTTTTGGTAATTTATTTCAATAAAATTAGTTTTGTGCATATGGTAATATAGCAATATGTCTTGCTCTTTTAATTGCAGTTGTGATATCTCTTTGATGTTTAGCACAAGCTCCAGTATTTCTTCTAGGTAAAATCTTACCTCTATCATTGATGAATTTCTTTAATTGTTCTGGATTTTTGTAATCTAAAACATAGTTTTTATCACTGCACATTACGCATACTTTTTTTCTTTGTTTTCTGAATTTTGGATTATAATCCTCATCATAATTTTTATTATTATTTCTTTTATTTTGTTTCTTGTCTGCCATTTTCTATTTTCCCCCCTTGATTTAGAATGGTAGGTCGTCTGTACTTGAAGATACTTCAAAATCTGAACCCATGCTTCCTGGAGCTGTTGTTCCGAAATTGCTTTCAAATGAAGCGCCTCCTGCTTCTCCTTCTCTTTTACTATCAGCAAAATATGCTTCTTCTGCAACAACTTCTGTTACATAGTGTTTTACTCCTTGGTCATCATCCCAAGTTCTTGTTTGTAATCTTCCAATAACGCCTACTTGTTGACCTTTCTTAAAGTACTTACTGCAGAATTCTCCTAATTTGCTCCATGCAACTATATTGATGAAATCTGCTTGTCTTTCTTCACCTTGTCTTACAAATCTTCTATTAACTGCAAGGCTAAATGAAGCTACTAATGTATTGTTTGTTTGAGTATATCTTGTTTCTGGATCTCTTGTTAATCTTCCCATTAATATAACTTTGTTCATTTTTTATCACCTTTCTTTACTCTAAATAAAGGCCCCTACTTTATTTAATTTTTAATTTTGCTAATTTAAAATTAGTCTTTTAAGTTTGTTTGCTTTGTTGATTCAACTAAGCTTCTTTTTTTACAGTAATGAATTTTAATACATCATCTGTAATTCTGTAATTTCTTTCAAGTTCAGCAATTGTTTGTGGTTCAGCATCAAAATCAAATTGCATATATGTAGCTTCTTTAAAGTTTTTGATTTCGTAAGCTAATTGCTTTTTACCTAAATTTTTTACTTCTTCTACTTTTCCTGTTTTATTGATTAATCCTGTAAATTTTTCTTCTAAAGCTTTTAAACCTGCTTCTTCAATTTCTGGATTAACAATGATAACACTTTCGTATTTGTTCATTATTTTACACCTCCCTTTGGATTGATAACCTGCGTTATTGCGCAAGTAGAGATACTTATTTTTATCAATATTTGAAAATTACGTTCTTTTAAATGTAATCTTCACAAAAATAAGGTACGCTTTATTTATATAAAGCATACCTATTTTAACACATTTATGTAACTTTGGCAAGGGGTTTTTTATTATTTTTTTGTAAAACATATATTTAAGTCAACATTTCCTTCTATTCCATCTATATGTCCAGTTTCTGAATATTGCCACATATCAAAATCATAAGGATATATTGGTTTTTCTTGGTAATCAGCATACCATTTGTTGTAATTATTAAATAACTCTAATTTCATTTTTGTAGTAAATGTTTTTGCATTTGCATAAATACTTGGAATATAATTGTTTTCTTCTATTATTTTACAAAACTGCAATGTCATATTAGTTATTTCTTGTTCGGTTAAATTATCTGTTCTAGCTTCATCATTCTTGATTTTTTCTAAGTCAAATACAACTGGCAGAGTAATATTTTTTCCTTTTATTTTTGACAACACAAACTCTGCTTCTTCTTTTATTTCATCACTTGAAATTGCTTGTGAAAAGAAATAAACACCAATTTCTATTTCATTTTCTGAAGCTTCTTTATAATTTTGTTCAAAGGTTTCATCTAATACAATATTCCCTTTTTTACCATATCCTCTAAATCCCAATCGTAGTATTGCAAATTCTACTCCAGCTTCTTTTACTTTTTTCCAATCAATTTCCTTTTGATGTTCAGATACATCTATTCCAAACTTTGTAGTATAAATGTTATCTTCATATTTCAATATACCATTTTCATTTTTTAAGTATTTATCCCATTCATATTTATTTTTATTTGCCATATTGTTATATGGAACTTTTAGGTATCCTTCTTCTATATCGTATATTATAATTTCTGCTGGTTCTTCAGCTATTACTTCAATTGCCTGTTCTTGTTTATCCTTTGATTCTTTTGAATTAATAACTACTAATCCAATTGATATAGAGATTATGATTACCATTACTATAATTAATATAACTATTTTTTTCATATATACTCCGTTTTTAATTAGAATAACATATTGAATTACTTTTATCAATATTAAAACTACAAAAATAATAGGTTAAATTATTTTAATAGATTTTATTATATTTAAAAAATTACAAATAATCTCAGAATCTTCTATTTTATTTATTCCAAAGCACCTATTTCCCATGTCTTTTATAGATGCTCCACAATGATATAGTTCTTTATTATCTATTATAATAAATCTATCATGAAACTTATTCGTTTTTGCCACTTTTAATGCTGGATATTCTTTATTGAATTTTTGTATATCTGTATTTTGTATTGTACTTTTATTTGATGTTAATATTACAACTTCAACATTTTTATTTTTCTTTGATAACATTTTTAATATGCTATCATCAATATAATTATCTATTATTAAAATTTTATTTTTAGCTTTTTTTATAATATCTACAATCAGACTATAACTATCCCATATTTGACCTTCATAGAATATTTTTTGTTTTATATCATCTTCTTTTTTAAACATATTAAATAATTGCTTTATATTTTTTTCATTTTCTATTTGTTTATATTCTAGTGTTGTTAGTCTTTCAAATATTTGCCCATTGTTATTTAAAAATTTTCTCATTTCTACAAATGCATTCATAATATTTATACTAACTTGTATAGCTATTTCATTTTTCAATAATCCTGAAAGCATTGCTATTCCTTGTTCTGTATATGCATATGGAAGATATTTTTCACTTCTATATTTTAATTCAGAGGTGGTTCCAATTTGGAACCACCTTTCTTCAAGTTCTTTTTCATTTAATTGAAAACAAAAATCTTCCGGAAATCTCTCAATATTTCTTTTCATTGATTTATTTATATTCTTTGTTTGATAGTGATATAACCTAGCTACATCACTATCTAAAATTACTTGTTTTCCTCTTATTGTATATATCAAATCTTTTATATCAAAATTATCATCTAAATACTCTATAACATTATTATTATCTACTTTTTGTAATTCTTTTTCCATAACCTTCTCCTTTCGTGCTATAGCTATTACATAATTTATTGCAATTAACATTATAAAAGTAAATTAAATATTATTTAATAATTAATAGCTTTATTCTTCATACTCTGAATTAGAATTTCTTTTAACTCTTCTATGGCTTCTTGACTTCTTATTTCTCTTTGTCTTTGATCTTCAACAAATGCTTCAACAGTCCATTTTTTCAATCTAGAAATAGCTAATTTTTTATTTAAGTATAATAAATCTATAATGTTTTTTATCATAACAATTTGTTCATAAGTAATTTCATTTTTAGAAATAAATTGAGTATCTAACATAAATTCATATTTTACTTCATTTTCAGTACAAATTGGTTTTGCAATAATTATAAAATTATCTAATGATACTAAATTATCTAATGATATTAAAAAATCACAAGAACTAAAATTAGTTCTTACCTTATACCCATTAATTGCTAAATTTATAATCTCTTGTTTTAATTCTTTTAATTTCATATTTCAACAACTCCTTTTTAAAAGAATATCGTTCATTTGTTCTATGAACATTTGTATTGTATCATGGCAAGATTTATAAGTCAACCCCATAAGTTAAATTTTATCAAAAAAATAGAATCTCACATTAATAATGCAAAATTCTATTTCATTTTTCTATTTGAACATATTCAATTTATTATCTCTCACAAATTTGGAAAATAATTGAGTAAATTTCTAGGCGAACAAATGAGGTAACCGGAGGCGTGCTGGTGCACGTTAAGGATTACCGAATGCAGTTCTTACTCCGAAATTTGCCAATTATTTTTCAAATTATTTCAACTTCATTGAAAGCAACTTAGAAATACCGTTCTCTTCCATAGTAACACCATAAACAGTATCTGCGGCTTCCATAGAACCTTTTCTGTGTGTAATAACTAAAAACTGAGTTTCTTTTGCAAACTTCTTCAAATAATCTGCATATCTAAATACGTTTACATCATCAAGGGCAGCTTCAATTTCATCAAGCACGCAGAATGGAGCAGGATTAATTTTAAGTATTGCAAATAGCAATGCAATTGCTGTAAATGCCTTCTCTCCTCCAGATAAAAGCATCATATTTTGAAGTTTCTTTCCTGGTGGTTGTACAGTAATATCTATTCAGCATTCTAGTATGTTATCTTCATCTGCAAGGCTTAAACTTGCTTGTCCTCCACCAAATAATTCTTTAAATACTTCACTAA